>NZ_JBHUQX010000125.1:0-21876 GCF_042674225.1 Streptomyces sp. NPDC056948 | reverse complement strand
GTCCTCTCCCCCGTGAGAGGCCGGGCCGCATGCGTTCATCGCTGCTGCGGACCGAGGGTCAGCTGCAGTTCACCCACGTGTTGGACTTCATGTAGTGGCTCGCGCTGTCGGTCGTCTTGTATCCCCTCGGGATGACCCCGCTGGATCCGCCGTGGTTCTTCGCCGAGAACCACTTGAAGTCGCAGGACGCGCCGTGGTTGTACCAGGACTTGAAGCTCTGGAACACGGCGAACTGGGTCAGGTCCTTGTTGGTCCCGGCGACCTTCTGCATGCGGCCGGTGTAGTTCTGCCCGGCCCACACGCAGAACCAGCCCGACGGACAGTCGGACGCCGCCTGCGGCGAGGCCTCCGCCGCACCGGCCGTCCCCGCGTTGCCGGCCAGCAGACCACCGGTCAGCGCGATCCCCCCGGCCATGACGGCGAGCTTCCTGGTCATACGCATGTTGCTTGCCCCCTTCGTGGTGGGCCGACCGCACCGGCCGGCTCGACAACGAGACTGCGGGCCGGGGACAGGGATCCACCACAGTCGCCGCGGAAGTGACGTACTCACGGGACGTCCCACGCCCTGACCTGCACGGACACCGCCCGCCTGGACGGTACGGCGGGACGCTCGCGACGTGCCGTGGCCGAATCGGTCGGGGTCAGCGGGGGGATCGGAACCGATGTATGGGGCACCGCGTGGATGCTGATGCAGAATGCGGCGGTAACGGGACCGCTGACCACGGTCCGCGAACGCGAGTGGGGGGAACATGTCGCGTTGGAAAGGGCTGCCCGAAGAACTGGACCCGCGGGTACGGCAGTTGGTGGTGCGATTACGCAGGGTCAAGGACCACAGCGGACTGAGCCTGCGCCAGCTCGCGGCGAAGACGGGCTACAGCACGTCGTCCTGGGAGCGCTACCTGGCCGGCCGCTCGCTCCCGCCCGGGGAGGCCGTCGAGGCGATGGCCCGGCTCGGCGGTGACGATCCGACCCGCCTGCTCGCGCTGCACGAGGTCGCCGCCGAGGCGTGGGGCAAGGGGAAGCCGCCGACGGGATCCGAGGCGGAGCCGGGGGCCGACCCACCCCGCCCGCACGGCCGGGCGCTGCGCATCACCCTCGTGGCCGGGTCGGTGGCCCTGGTGCTGGCCGTCGCCGCCGCGGTCCTGCTGGCGGTTCGGCTCACGGACGGCGAGGGCAGAGCGGCCGCGGCTCCCCTCACGGCCTCCGCGTCCCCGTCGGCACCGGGGCCGCCGAAGCAGTCGGAACGCCCCACCTACACCTGCCGGGCGGAGCGGATCGACGGCCGTTGGTACGCGGGCAACAGCCGCACCCTGAAGGCCATCCTGGCGATGGGGCATGCGGGACCGGAGGTGGCCGAGGCACAGTGCCTGCTGCGCGAGGCGGGCCTCGCACCGGGAGCCGTGGACGGCATCTTCGGACCGCACACGGAACGCGCGGTCAAGGACCTGCAGAAGCGCTCCGGCCTGGTCGTGGACGGCATCATCGGCCCGCACACCTGGAAGGCCTTACGGGAATGACGCGGGATCCGCAGCACGCGCTGCCACCGGAACGCGCCCGACTGGCCGCGGCACTGCGGGAGTTGAGAACGGGAACGGGCCTGAGTCTGGCGGCCCTGGCGACGAAGACCACCTTCAGCAAGTCGTCCTGGGAGCGCTACCTCAACGGCAAGACGCTCCCGCCCGGCCAAGCGGTGCGGGAGCTGTGCCGCCTCGCGGGTGAGCCGGAGGGCCGGTGCCTGGCGCTGTGGGAGCTCGCGGAGTCGGAATGGAGCGGCCGGGCGGCGGCGCAGCCCACGGACGCGCCCGCGCCAGCGGACCCTTCGGACGCGGACGTCAGACATCCTCCCGACGGCAGGGGCGCGGTCATGGCGATACTCGCGTCGGTCTGCGCGCTGGCGGCCGGCGGCCTGTCCGTCGCCCTGGTCCTCCTCGCGGGCCACACCGGCGACGTCCGGCCCTCCCCACCGCCTTCGTCCGCCCCCGCGCCCCGCTGCCGGGGAGCCACCTGTGAGGGCAAGGACCCGCTGCCCATGAAGTGCGGCATGCACCCGCTCACCCTCGCCTCGCACCGCGCATCCACCGGAGCCCACCTCGAACTGCGCTACAGCGCCGAGTGCGGGGCGGGCTGGGCGAGGATGTGGAGCACGCGCATCGGCGACCGCCTGGAACTGAACACGGCCGACGCGGGCCGTCCGCACACCGCGGAGATCACCGACGGTCTCGCCGCCCAGTCGTACATCTACACACCCATGACCGAGGCGAGACCCGGCACGACCGTCCGGGCCTGCTTCCGCCCGGTGACGGGAGGCAGCCGCGAATGCTTCGAAGCCCGCGTCTGACAGGTCCCCGTCCCCGTCCCCGTCCTCGATCTCAGCGCTGAGCCGTACTGTTCGCGCCGTCCAGTGCCTCCCGGATGATGTCCGCGTGCCCGGCGTGCTGGGCCGTCTCCTGGATCAGATGCAGCAGGATCCGGCGCGCCGACCAGTACTGGGGCTCCGGCGGCGACCAGGGGGTCACCGGCAGGGGCACGCTGTGGTCCAGGTCCGGCAGCCCGGTCAGGGCCTCGTCGGTCGCCCGCGCGGCGGCGGCGTACCGCTCCAGCAGCCCGTCGAGCGTGTCGCCCTCGGCCATCCGGTACTGCCCCATGTCGAGCATCCCGTCCGGCAGTTCACCGTCGCCCTCGACCATGATCCGCGTCCACGTCTCCTCGCCCCGGGCGAGATGCTTCACGATCCCGGCCAGGGTCAGCTCACTCACGGTCGTACGCCTATCGGCCTGCGCGTCGCCGAGTCCGCGCACGGTGATCAGCAGGAGTTCCCGCTGCTCGGCGAGCGCGTACGACAGGTCGGTCTTCTCCGAGGAAGTGGTCATGGGAGGACCGTACGGAGCAATTAGGTCAGCTCGCGTCCGCTGATGTTCCCCTGTCAGTGGTCGGATCTACAGTCACCACATGGCGACACTTCCGAACCCGCTCCCGACCCTGGCGGCAGACATGAGCGGCCGCGCGCTGGGGCTTGAACTCCCCGCCGGGACCTTGCTCGACACCACCGACGAAGGCCCCTGGCACGAGCCGTTGCTGTGGTGCGCGCAGGAGCGGGCCGTGCCGGGCGGCTGGACGGCGCTGGAGCCGACGCGGCGGGTCGGGCTGCTGCCGGTCGTGCTCGATGTGGGGGACGGTCATGGCGGGCCGGAGGACTGGGAGCTGATGCCCGGCGAGGTGTCCTACCCCGGGGATCACGACGCCGAGGAGGTGCTGGCGGAGTACTGGGAGCAGTGCGCGGCGGAGGGCGACGCATGGCCCGGGCCGGCCACGCCCGCGGCTCGGGGCCAGGACCCGGACGCGGTCGCCACGGACCTCGCGGACTCGCTGCTCGAGGACGGCGGTCCGCTCAAGGACCCCCGCCTCGCCCTGGTCCCGGCCCGCCGCAGCGCCGACATCCCGACGGCGATCGGCTGGACGGGCCCGGCGAACCACGAGGGCGACACGGCCCGCGTCAGCGCGGTGCTGCGCTCCTGGGAGGACCGCTTCGGCATACGGGTCGTGGCCCTCGGCTTCGACCAGCTGCTGGTGTCGGTCGCCGCCCCGCCCACCACCCTCGCGGAGGCGGAAGCCGTCGCCGCCGAGCACTTCGCGTTCTGCCCGGACAACATCCGGCAGGGCGCCGACCCCACGCTGCGGGCCTACGCCGAGCGCCAGATCGTCGATCAGCCGACCTGGCACTTCTGGTGGGACTAGGCACCCCTCAGCCGGGCAGCAGCGTCATCCCCTCCGGCACCGCGATGCCGAACTCCTCCTCCAGAAGCCGCCGCGCCTCCGCCTCACCGGTCACCACGCGCTCGGTGACCGTCCCGTCGGCGCGGGTGTCGGTCAGCAGGCTCCCGTGGAGCAGCAGGTGCCGCGCGGCGCTGACGCTCTGGACGTAGACGCGCTGGGTGAACGGCGAGCGCGGGTTCGTGCCGATGTGCCAGTTGATGACGTCGAAATCGGGCTTCTCGAAGGGCTCCAGGGTGAAGGCGTACTGACCGGCCCAGTCGTCCTTGCCCTGGTCGTGTGCCTGGAGCACCCACATCTCCAGGGGCCCGTCGTGCGGCACGTGCACCAGGCGATGCCACCGCCCGGCCCCGGCGAACTCGACGTCCGTCACCAGCGGCACCGGCTCCAGCAGCGCGCCGATCGCCCCGAAGCCGACGTCCGCGAGGTACGGCCGCGGTTCGCCGGGTACCTCCACCAGCAGCGCCATGTGCGTGCGCGGCCGGCTTGCGATGCTGTCGGCGCCCACGACGACCCGCGCGGCCAGCAGGGCCACCCGGAAGCCCAGTGCCTCCAGCGCGCAGGCGAACAGCGTGTTGTGCTCATAGCAGTATCCGCCGCGTCGGCCGTGGACAAGCTTGGCCATCAGGTCGGCTTGCTCGAGGGAGGGCGCCTGGCGGCGCAGTGCGTCGAGGTTCTCGAAGGGGAGGGCCCGCATATGCGACAGATGCACACCACGCAAGGTCGCCGCGTCGGCCCGCCGCTCCCCCTCCCATCCGATCCGCCGGAGATACGCGTCGAGGTCGAACTGCTCGGAATCGGACATGACGTCACCGTAGCCAGCGCATTCCGCCCCGGCCGCGGGCCACGGTCGTAGTTCCCGCTCCGCCATTGGCCCTAGGGCCTGTTGTCAGGCTCAGGCGCGGCCCGCCCGCACACCCTCCCCGAGCCTCCGCAGTCCCTCCCCGATCTCCTCCGGCGTCTGCGTCACGAAGCACAGCCGCAGGGTCGTACGGTCGGGGGTGCCGGCGTAGAAGGGGGCACCGGGGACGTAGGCCACCTCGTGCCGCACCACCTGCGGCAGCAGGGCCGTCGTGTCGTACGGCTCCGGCAGGCGCGCCCAGAGGAACATGCCGCCCTCGGGCCGTTTCCAGACCGACCCCTCGGGCAGCGCCCCGGCCAGCCCTCCGAGCATGGCGTCCCGGCGTTCGCGGTACACGCCGGCGACACGCGTGACGTGGGCGTCCAGGTCGTTGTCGGCCAGGTACCGGGCCGCGGCGAGCTGGTTGACGGTCGGGGTGTGCAGGTCGGCGGCCTGCTTGGCGACGGCACAGGCGCGCCGCAGTTCCCCGGGCGCGCGCAGCCAGCCCAGCCGCAGTCCGGGCGCCATGACCTTGGAGAAGCTGCCGAGCAGCACCGTACGGTCCTCGGCGCCCGGGTGGGAGGCTATCCACGGCACGCGGTCGCCCTCGTAGCGCAGCTCCCCGTAGGGGTCGTCCTCGACGATCCACAGCCCGCGCCGCGCGGCGACGGCGGCCACGGCGGCACGCCGCTCGGCGGGCAGCGTACGGCCGGTGGGGTTCTGGAAGGTGGGCACGGTGTACAGCAGCTTGGGCCGCTCACGCACCACCAGCTCCTCCAGCGCATCGGGATCGACGCCGTGCTCGTCACCGGGCACGGCTACGACCCGCGCTCCGGCGAAGCCGAAGGCCTGAAGTGCCGCCAGATAGCAGGGGTTCTCGACGAGGACGGTGTCCCCGGGTTCGAGCAGCGCGGTGGCCAGGAGGGAGAGGGCCTGCTGCGAGCCGGTGGTGACGAGCAGGTCCTCGGAGCCGGTCGGCAGACCGCGCGCGGTGGTACGCGCGGCCAGCGCGGCCCGCAGCACGGGCTCGCCCTCGGTCGTGGAGTACTGCAACGCCCGCCCGGGCACCTCGGCGAGCACCGCCTGGTACGCGGCCGCGATGCCCTCGGCGTCGAACAGCTCCGGCGCCGGCAGCCCGCCCGCGAAGTTGATCACCTCGGGGCGGGCGGTGACCGCCAGGATGTCCCGTACGGGGGAGCCGCCGACAGACCGGGCGCGCGCTGCGAGCGGCGGCACGGGAGAGTGGGTGGGCGCGTGATCGGCGACGGTCATGGCACGGCTCCTTCGGCTGCGGTGACGCCTTGTGCCCCGCACCCTAGAGAAATACGTGCCGCCTACAAGAAGATTTCCGGGATCCGGACACGGGAGCAGCCGGTCCGCTGCTCAGCCCTGGGCAGCCGGGCTGCCGTTCAGCCCTTGCCCCCGATCCCCGCGTACACGTTGATGTCCGCGTCCGTGACGTCGTTGATGTCGCGGTAGCGGACCCTCTCGATGTCGTCGAGGCCGGCGAGGAAGGACTCCTCCGGCTGCTCGGGGACGGGGGCCGCGTGGTCGGGCCGCCAGCGGTGCGCCGGGACGACGCCCGGGCCGGCGATCTCCAGGAAGTTCTCCGTGAAGAACCGCTCGACATCCGCCCGGGACCGCAGCACGAAGGTGAACCCCCGCTCGGTGTACGTCCGCTGGACCGCGCGGATGTTCTCGGGGTTGAGGTCCTCGGTGAGATGGCTGAGCACCAGCCGGCTGCCGACGGGCAGCTCCTCGAGCAGCCCGCGCACCAGCGGATACGCCTCGCCGTCCTCGACGAAGTGCAGGATCGCGACCAGGCAGAGCGCGACCGGCTGGTCGAAGTCCAGGGTCTTGGCGGCCTGTTCGAGGATGCGGGCCGGGTCCCGCAGATCGGCGTCGATGTAGTCCGTACGGCCCTCGGGCCCACTGGTCAGCAGGGCCCGCGCATGCGCGAGCACGACCGGGTCGTTGTCGACGTACACGACCCGCGACTCGGGGGCGACGCGCTGCGCGATCTGGTGCACGTTCTCGGCGGTCGGCAGCCCCGTGCCGATGTCGAGGAACTGCCGGATGCCGTCCTGCTCCACCAGCGTGGTCACCGCGCGGCGCAGGAAGTCGCGGTTGTGCCGGACGTCGAGGTATCCGCGCGGATTGGCGGTGAGCGCGGCGGCGGCCGCGTCCCGGTCGGCGGGGTAGTGGTCCTTGCCCCCGAGGAAGACGTCGTAGACCCGCGCCGGGTGCGCCTTGCCGCTGTCGATCCTCCTCCGCAGCTCGGCGGGATCCTGGCTGAGCGCGTCACCGGACATGGACGTCTCCCTGAAGAGTAGGTGGTTCAATCAGCAACCACTCCGACGGTCAACAACCTAACGCCTGGGGTGATTTGATGGTGCCCGTGCAGACCAGCGAGCGAGCGACGACGACCTTGTGGCGTCCCACCGGCCCCAAGGAACTGGACCTGCTGCGGGAGCTCGACTGGCGCGGCTGGCCGCCCCGGCTCCCCGAGCAGCCGATCTTCTACCCGGTCCTCAACGAGGACTACGCCGTCAAGATCGCGCGCGACTGGAACGTCAAGCACGACGGCGCCGGCTACGTCACCCGTTTCGAGGTCGACGCCGACTTCCTGAGCCGCTACCCGGTCCAGCAGGCGGGCGGGAACACGATCCTCGAACTGTGGGTACCGGCCGAGGAACTCGACGATTTCAACGCCCACATCGTCGGGAAGATCGAGCTGGTCCACGAGTTCCACTGAGAGCGCGTCCGTCAGTCACTCGGTGGTCCCCTCCTCGACCCACTTGTCGCCGCCCAGCGGGAACTCGTACGCAGGACGCCCGTTGTTCCCGCTCGTACGGAAGGGCCGGCCCTTGTCGTCCACCGTCAGCGTGCCGTGCCGGCTGCCGCTGGACCAGCTCAGCTCCAGATACCAGCTGACGTCGTAGGCGGAGGCGTCGGCCCGGATGTAGTAGACCTCCGGGTCGGACTGGCTCACCGAGAACGGGAAGTCGTCATGGCCCGCCTCGGGAACGACGGAGGGACGCGCGGCATCCAGGGCGACCGTGAAGAAGCGCGTCGGAACGCCGCCGCCGCAGCCGACGCCCGGATAGCCCATGGCGTAGTCGTTCCAGGCGAGCGGCGTCCGCTTGCCGGCCATACGGACCGTCAGCCCGTCGACGACCACCGTCTCCTTCCCGGTGCCCTGCACGGTGAGCTTCAGAAACTGCTGCCCCGACGGAACGGCACCCGTCGCCGCCACCCAGGCGGGCGCGTCCTGCTCCAGCGGCGGCGGCCCGACCTGCCCCGGCGGCCTGTTCACCAAGTAGCGCTGGGAACAGGGGGCTTCCCAGGCATGCGGAGTGGTGTTCACGGTGAGAGGGACGGAGCCGGCGGCGGGGGCGCCGGTACGACCGGGACGGTCGCCGCCACCGCCGGCAGCGGGGGCGCGCGAGGCAGGGGTCTCGGAGGCGGAGCCCTTTCCCTCGCTCTTGTCCTTGCTCTTGCCCTCGTCCTTGTCCTTGCCAGGACCGGCGGAGGAACTGCCCGAGGGTGACGCCGAGGCGGCCGAACCCCGGTTCGGCGTCCGGCCACCGTCGGACACCGCGGCCGCACCGCGACGCCCGTCGTCGTCCGCCCCACCGGAGGGAACGGCCACGGCGAGCCCGACCCCGCCCAGGACGACGGCCACGGCGATACCGGCGAGGAGCGCGGGCCGAGGACGTCGCGACCGGGGCTTCTCCGCGGGCACCGCCTCCGAAGCCGGAGCGTCGGCAACCGGGGCCGAGGCGTCGGCAACCGAAGCCGGCCCGTCAGCAACCGCAGCCTCTGCCGCAGCCGCTCCCTCTGCCTCTGCCTCTGCCTCTGCCACCACAGGCTCGGACGAGCCCCCACCCCCCTTGCGCCCCCGCGCCGCATCCGCCAGCACCCACCGCCGATGCAGCTCGACGAGCTCCTCGCGCGACGCCTTGCACAGCCGGGCAAGCCTCTCCACCGGCGCGTAATCGGCGGGCACGGCATCCCCGTTGCAGTACCGGTGCAGCGTCGACGTACTCATGTGGAGCCGCTTGGCGAGCACCCCGTAGCTCAGCCCGGAACGCTCCTTCAACTCCCCCAGCAGCGCGGCGAACTCCGCCGCGGCCGTGCCTTCCGACACCCTTCCTCCATCCCCCATGTCCCGTTCACCCGTTCCAGGGCAGGGACGTTTCCCCAGGTCAAGGCATATACGGGCGTTCCAGCGTCCCTGATGGTCCGCCGGGTGTGGCGGCCGGGACGGATGACCGCACAAGCTCTGGTCATCCAAGCACGCCGCTCCCGGCCGACCGGTCGGCGGCTCGCTCGGGCCTTCTCGCCAACCGCCTTTGTCCGAAAGGGAACCCACCCATGCGCAAGCACCACGCCCTCCCCGTAGCCCTCCTGGCCGCCCTCGCCCTCACGGCGTGCGAGGACGGCACGGGCACACAGGACGAGGGCGCGGCCAAGCCCCAGCAGACGTCATCGACGACGGCGGCCACCGCGCCCCAGCAGACGGCCACGGACGCGAAGGGCGCGCATGCCGAGACGACCGGCAAGGCGAAGGGCGGGAACTCCGGGGCGGCCGAGCCCACCGACCCCGCCGACCCGGCCAACCGCGTCTCCTGCAACGGCAGCAACACCACCGTCACCGCCCAGCCGGTCCGCCGCCCCCTCAACCACATGCTGATCACGGTCAAGAACACCGGCTCGAAGTACTGCGACCTCACCTACTACCCGGTGCTGCGCTTCGACGAGATGCAGTGGGCCCCGCGGCCGATCGAGGACTCCAAGCCGCAGGCGGTGACGACCCTGGCCCCCGGCGAGTCCGCCTACTCGGGCGTGGTGCTGTCGGCGGCCGACGGCAGCGGCGAGGGCGGCACCACCGGCCGCAAGCTCGAGGTCGGCTTCCAGGGCCGCACGCCGAACAGCAGCGGCGGCCCCTCGGCGCTCCCGTCCCTCCCGGCCAAGGGCGTGTACTACGACAGCTCGCTGACGGCCACGTACTGGCTGCGGGACATGGACGAGGCGCTCACCTACTGATCCCTGACCTACTGAGTCCTGCCGAGCCCTACTGTTCCTTGAGCTTCTGGGCCGCCTCGGTGGCCCAGTAGGTGAGGATGTTCCGCGCACCGGCCCGCCGGATGCCGGTCAGGGCCTCCATGATCGCCCGGTCCCGGTCGATCCAGCCCCGCTCGGCGGCGGCCTCGATCATCGAGTACTCGCCGGAGATCTGATACGCGGCGACGGGCACGTCCACGGCGTCCGCGACCCGGGCGAGGATGTCCAGGTAGGGCCCGGCCGGCTTGACCATCACCATGTCGGCGCCCTCCTCGAGATCGAGGGCCAGCTCCCGCAGGGACTCACGCGCGTTGCCGGGGTCCTGCTGATAGGTCTTCCGGTCCCCCTGCAGGGACGAGCCGACGGCCTCCCGGAACGGCCCGTAGAACGCGGAGGCGTACTTGGCGGTGTAGGCGAGGATGGCGACATCCTCCCGCCCGATCTGGTCGAGGGCGTCTCGGACGACCCCGATCTGCCCGTCCATCATCCCGCTGGGCCCGACCACATGGGCCCCGGCATCGGCCTGCACCTGGGCCATCTCGGCGTACCGCTCCAGGGTCGCGTCGTTGTCGACCCGTCCCTCGGAGTCCAGCACCCCGCAGTGCCCGTGGTCGGTCGTCTCGTCGAGACACAGATCGGACATGACCAGCAGGTCGTCGCCCACTTCGGCCCGCACGTCCCGGAGGGCGACCTGCAGGATCCCGTCCGGGTCGGTCCCCGGCGTCCCGAGCGCGTCCTTCTTCGACTCCTCCGGCACGCCGAACAGCATGATCCCGGAGACCCCGGCCGCGACCGCCTCCGCGGCGGCCTTCTTCAGACTGTCCCGGGTGTGCTGCACGACCCCGGGCATGGCCTCGATCGGCACCGGCTCACTGACGCCCTCGCGCACAAAGGCCGGAAGAATGAAATCGGCGGGGTGCAACCTGGTCTCGGCCACCATCCGACGCATGACGGGGCTACTCCGCAAACGCCGCGGCCGAGTACCGGGAAAAGATCCGTACGTCGTCATGCCACCTACGCTACGCCCGCAGCAAACGCCCCGATGCCGACGCCCTGTCGTGTAACTGCGGGCAATCGTGCCGCTAAGGGCGGCACGGGTGGGCGCAGCGGCACCCCGCTCCGCCGGGCTGCGAAACCCCCCGCCCCCAGCCCCAACGCCGAGCACGTCGAACACGGCCCACAATGCGCCCACCACCCCCCAGGTCCATCCTGAGAACAGCAAGGACGAGGACCCCGACGGCCTGAACAACCCGCCGCCGCCGTCCCTCCGTACGCCCATCCACGGAGGACGCGATGACCGCCCCCCACCACACCCCCGACCTCTTCGCCCTGTCAGAAATACACGGCCCGGTCCTACGCCCCGGCGACCCCACCTACGCCGACGAAGTCACCGGCTTCAACCTGGCCGCCCTGCACACCCCCGACATCGTCATCGGAGCCACCGGCCCCGACGACATCGTCACCGCCATGCGCTGGGCGAAGGCCACCGACACCCCCGTGGCCGTCCAGGCGACCGGCCACGGCGCCAACTACCCCATCGACCAGGGCCTGTTGATCAACACCGCCCGCATGACCGACGTACACATCGACCCCACCGCCCGCACGGCCACCATCGCCGCGGGCGCGAAGTGGAGCCACGTCATGGCCGCGGCCGCCCCGCACGGCCTCGCCGGCCTCAGCGGCACCTCCACGGACGCGGGCGTCGTCGGCTACACCCTCGGCGGCGGACTCCCCGTCCTCGGCCGCGCCTACGGCTACGCCGCCGACCTGGTCCGCTCCTTCCAGGTCGTCACCCCGGACGGCATGCTGCGCGAGACGGACCCCCAGCACGAACCGGAACTGTTCTGGGCCCTGCGCGGCGGCAAGGGCAACGTAGGCGTCGTCACCTCACTCGTGACCGACCTGCTCCCCCTCCCGCGCCTCTACGGCGGTGGCATCTACACCCCGGGCGAGAACGCCGAGACCCTCCTACGGGCCTGGGCCGACTGGACCCGCACCGTCCCGGACGAGATGTGCAGCGCGTTCACGATCCTGCGCCTGCCGCCCATCCCGCAGATCCCGGAGCCCCTGCGCGGCGGATTCTGGGCCCGCGTCGCGCTCGCCTGGCCCGGCCTCCCGGCCGAGGGCGAGGCCCTGATCGCACCGCTGCGCGAAGCCGTCCCCGTAGCCGTCGACACGGTCGAGGTCATGGAGCACGCGGCCCTGGACCGTATCCACATGGAACCGCAGGACCCGCTCCCCGCGAGGGAGTCCTGCCTGCTCCTGCGCGACCTGTCCCCCGAGGCCATCCGCACGTTCCTGGACCAGGCCGGACCCACGGCCGGCGCCGACTACCCCCTGCTGATGGTCGAGGTGCGCCACCTGGGCGGCGCGATGTCCCGCCCGTCCGCCGTCGAGGACGCCGTCTGCTCCCGCGACGCCCAGTACTTCGTCGACTCGGTCGGCGTCCTGGCCGCCCCACCCGCCGCCGAGGCCATCGAACAGGCGACGGCGCGGCTCTACACCGCCATGGCTCCCTACGGCACGGGCCGCACCATGGTCAACATCCACGGCACCCCGGGCGACGAACAGGACATCGCCCGCGCCTGGACCCCGGAGGTCTACGACCGCCTACGCCACGACAAGGCCACCTACGACCCGACGAACCTGCTGCGCTACGGCCACGCGGTCACTCCCGCGTAGCCGCAGCCACACCCTCGATCCGCCTACGCCCTACCGGACCGGCTCAGGTCGTCCAAACCTGACCGGCTCAGGTCGTCGAACGCCGCCGCCGGGCCCCCGGCCGCCGCTCGCTCGGCCGGGTCACCGCGTCCCCGGCCTCGACAGCGGCAGCTCTGCGCTTCGCGCCGAAGTCGGCCAGCGCCTCGGCCAGCTTGTGCACGGACGGCTCGGGCGCCATCACGTCCACCCGGAGCCCGTGCTCCTCGGCGGTCTTCGCCGTGGCCGGGCCGATACACGCGATCACGGTCACGTTGTGCGGCTTGCCGGCGATACCGACCAGGTTCCGCACGGTCGACGACGACGTGAACAGCACCGCGTCGAACCCACCGCCCTTGATCGCCTCGCGCGTCTCCGCCGGCGGCGGCGAGGCCCGCACGGTCCGGTAGGCCGTGACGTCGTCGACCTCCCAGCCCAGCTCGATCAGCCCGGCGACCAGCGTCTCCGTGGCGATGTCGGCACGCGGCAGGAACACCCGGTCGATCGGGTCGAAGACCGGGTCGTAGGGCGGCCAGTCCTCCAGCAGACCGGCGGCGCTCTGCTCCCCGCTCGGCACCAGGTCCGGCTTCACACCGAAGGCGATCAGCGCGTTGGCCGTCTGCTCGCCCACCGCCGCGACCTTGATCCCGGCGAAGGCCCGGGCATCGAGCCCGTACTCCTCGAACTTCTCCCGCACGGCCTTGACCGCGTTCACCGAGGTGAAGGCGATCCACTCGTAGCGGCCCGTCACGAGCCCCTTGACCGCCCGCTCCATCTGCTGGGGCGTGCGCGGCGGCTCGACGGCGATGGTCGGCACCTCGTGCGGCACGGCGCCGTACGACCGAAGCTGGTCGGAGAGCGACGCCGCCTGCTCCTTCGTGCGCGGCACGAGCACCTTCCAGCCGAACATCGGCTTGGACTCGAACCACGCGAGCTGGTCGCGCTGGGCGGCGGCGGAACGCTCACCGACCACGGCTATCACCGGCCGGCCGCCGTCCGGGGAGGGCAGCACCTTGGCCTGCTTCAGCGTCTGCGCGATCGTGCCGAGCGTGGCGGTCCAGGTGCGCTGCCGGGTGGTCGTGCCGGCGACGGTGACGGTCATCGGGGTGTCCGGCTTGCGGCCCGCGGAGACCAGCTCGCCGGCCGCCGCGGCGACGGAGTCCAGCGTGGTGGACACGACCACCGTGCCGTCCGACGCCCCGACCTCCGTCCAGCACCGGTCCGAGGCCGTCCGCGCGTCCACGAACCGCACGTCCGCGCCCTGCGCGTCCCGCAGCGGCACACCGGCGTACGCGGGCACACCGACGGCGCTCGCGATACCGGGGACGACCTCGAAGGGCACCCCGGCGGCGGCGCACGCCAGCATCTCCTCGGCGGCGTACGTGTCGAGGCCCGGATCACCGGACACCGCACGCACGACCCGCCTGCCGCCCCGCGCGGCCTCCATGACAAGATGTGCGGCATCCCGCACCGCGGGGACTGCCGAGGTGGTTGACGTGCCGTCAACTACCGTCAGCTGGGGCGTTCCTGCGCCCGGAGCCGGCTCCTGGGAAGGATCCGAATCCGTGTGCACTTCGGAGACGCCCTGCCTGGCGTGCTGACGTACGACGTCGAGCACTTCGTGCTCGGCGACGAGAACGTCCGCGCTCGCCAGCGCCTCTACGGCGCGCAGAGTTAGCAGTCCCGGATCTCCGGGTCCGGCACCCAGGAAGGTGACGTGCCCGTGTTCAGGACCGGCGGAAAGGGTGGTGGGGCTCAATGTGCTCGCTCCCCCATCAGACCGGCCGCGCCCTGGGCGAGCATCTCGGCCGCGAGTTCGCGACCGAGCGCCATTGCCCCGTCGTGCGTCTCGGGCACGGGACCGGTGGTGGACAGCTGCACCATGCGCGTGCCGTCGGTCGTACCGACGACGGCGCGCAGGCGCATTTCCTTGACAATCTGCCCGTCGGCCAGCAAGTCGGCCAAAGCGCCCACGGGAGCGCTGCAGCCGGCCTCCAGGGCGGCGAGCAGTGACCGCTCGGCCGTCACGGCGACCCGCGTGAACGGGTCGTCGAGTTCGGCGAGCGCGGCGACGAGGTCCGCGTTTTCCGCGGCACACTCGATCGCTAGTGCCCCCTGGCCGGGGGCGGGCAAAACTGTGTCGACCGACAGGAAGTCGGTCACTTCGTCACCGCGGCCGATCCGGTTCAGTCCGGCGGCGGCCAGCACGACGGCGTCGAGCTCACCGCCCCGTACGTATCCGATCCGGGTGTCGACGTTGCCGCGGATCGGGACCGTGGATATATCCAGGCTGTGGCTGCGGGCGTACGAGTTGAGCTGGGCCATGCGGCGCGGCGAACCCGTGCCGATGCGGGCCCCGCTCGGCAGGTCGGTGAACTTCAGCGCGTCCCGGGCGACGATCACGTCCCGCGGGTCCTCCCGCACGGGAACGGCCGCCACGACCAGGTCGTCGGGCTGCGCGGTCGGCAGGTCCTTCAGCGAGTGCACCGCGAAGTCGACCTCGCCCTTGAGCAGCGCGTCGCGCAGGGCGGTCACGAACACGCCGGTGCCGCCGATCTGGGCGAGCTGCTCGCGCGAGGTGTCACCGAACGTGGTGATCTCGACGAGCTCCACGGGCCGCCCGGTCACCCGGGTCACGGCCTCGGCCACCTGCCCGGACTGGGCCATGGCGAGCCTGCTCCGGCGGGTACCGAGCCGTAGTGCCTTGTCGTTCATGCCGGCCCTCGGTTCTTCTCGGTAGTGCTGTCCTCGGCGCGGGAGACGGCGGCCACCGTCTCGGGGTCGAGGTCGAACAGGGTCCGCAGCGCGTCCGCGTACCCGGCGCCGCCGGGCTCGGCCGCGAGCTGCTTGACCCGTACGGTCGGCGCGTGCAGCAGTTTGTCGACCACGCGCCGCACGGTCTGGGTGATCTCCGCGCGGTCCTTGTCGTCGAGGCCGGGCAGCCGTCCGTCGAGCCGGGCGATCTCGCCTGCCACGACATCGGCGGCCATGGTGCGCAGGGCGACCACGGTCGGCGTGATGTGCGCGGCCCGCAGTGCCGCCCCGAAAGCCGCGACCTCGTCGGAGACGATACGCCGGACCTCGTCCACATCGGCAGCCATCGGAGCGCCCGCGGAGGCCTCCGCCAGCGACTCGATGTCCACCAGCCGCACCCCGGCCAGCCGGTGCACGGCCGCGTCTATGTCGCGCGGCATCGCCAGGTCCAGCAGGAAGAGCACGGGCTGCGGCCGCGGCGGCTCCTCGACCGGCTCGGGCCGGCGCCGCTCGGGGATCCGCCCGACGGTGGCCACGGTCGCGGCGAGCGCGGCGATGGCGTCGGCGTCCGGGGCGGGGTCGAGCGGGTCGACCGTCCCCGGCCTGGCCGTACGCTGGGCGCCGCCGCCCACCGCGCCGTTGTCCACCCAGGCCGCGTGCTGTTCGAGATCGGCGGCGGCCATCCCGGCCACGGCCGCCTCGCCCAGCACGGAGAATCCGGCGGTGCCCTGCACCGAGGTCAGGTCCAGCGGACAGCCGTCCTCGCCGCCGAGGCTGGTGGCCGGCAGGCCGTCCCGCCCGGCGCCCGGCCCGGACGAACGATCCGGCTCGCCCTCGGCCACGGACCAGGGCGCGGCCGTACGGCCCTCCGCTGCGGCCGCGGCGACGGCCTCGGCGGTCAGGACCAGGCCGGTCGCCCCGGTACAGGAGACGGCGACGTCGGCACGTGTCAGCTCGGCCGGCACCGATTCCATCGGGACCGCGCGGGCCGCCACGTCCGTGTCGTCGCCCTCCATCAGGATCTGGGCCAGGCGCTCGGCCCGGTCGAAGGTCCGGTTGGCGACGACGACCTCGGCGACACCGGCACGCGCGAGCGTCGCCGCTGCCAGGGAGGACATCGATCCGGCCCCGATGACCAGGGCCTTCTTGCCCCGGGCCCATTCCTGTATGTCCCCGCCCCGCGCAAGCTGCTCCAGGCCGAAGGTGACCAGGGACTGCCCCGCGCGGTCGATGCCGGTCTCGGAGTGGGCCCGCTTGCCGACCCGCAGGGCCTGCTGGAACAGGTCGTTCAGCAGGCGGCCCGCGGAGTGCAGGTCCTGCGCGAGGGCCAGGGAGTCCTTGATCTGGCCGAGGATCTGCCCCTCGCCGACGACCATCGAGTCCAGCCCGCAGGCCACCGAGAACAGGTGGTGGACGGCCCGGTCCTCGTAGTGCACGTAGAGATAGGGGGTGAGCTCCTCGAGGCCGACCCCGCTGTGCTGGGCGAGCAGCGTGGACAGCTCGGCGACACCGGCGTGGAACTTGTCCACGTCGGCGTAGAGCTCGATGCGGTTGCAGGTGGCGAGCACCGCGGCCTCGGTGGCCGGCTCGGCGGCGACCGTGTCCTGGAGCAGCTTGACCTGCGCGTCCGCGTTCAGCGAGGCCCGCTCCAGGACGCTGACCGGGGCGCTGCGGTGGCTGAGTCCGACGACGAGGAGGCTCATGCCGGCATCACGGCGGGCATGTCCCCGTCAGGCCCCTGGTCGGCGGACCGGTTACGGGCGGCGGCGGTAGGGACGCCCCCGTCGGAGGCGGCAGCCTCCTCGCCGGCCTTGCGCTGCTCGTGGAAGGCGAGGATCTGCAGCTCGATGGAGAGGTCGACCTTGCGCACGTCGACCCCGTCCGGGACGGTCAGCACGGTCGGCGCGAAGTTCAGGATGGAGGTGACACCGGCGGCCACGAGCCGGTCGCAGACCGCCTGGGCGGCACCGGCGGGGGTGGCGATGACACCGATCGACACGCCGTTGTCCTGGATGATCTTCTCCAGGTCGTCGGAGTGCTGCACGGGGATACCGGCGACGGGCTTGCCCGCCATGGCCGGGTCGGCGTCGATGAGCGCGGCGACCCGGAAGCCGCGGGAGGCGAACCCGCCGTAGTTGGCGAGCGCGGCGCCGAGGTTACCGATACCGACGATCACAACCGGCCAGTCCTGGGTGAGGCCCAGTTCGCGGGAGATCTGGTAGACGAGATACTCGACGTCGTAGCCGACACCCCGGGTCCCGTAGGAGCCGAGGTAGGAGAAGTCCTTGCGCAGCTTCGCGGAGTTGACCCCCGCGGCGGCCGCGAGCTCCTCGGAGGAGACCGTGGGTACCGAGCGCTCCGACAGCGCGGTCAGAGCGCGGAGATACAGCGGAAGCCGGGCGACGGTGGCCTCGGGAATCCCTCGGCTGCGGGTCGCCGGTCGGTGAGTTCGGCCAGTTGCCACGGTGCTCCTGCGGGTAGAGCGGGGCTGTAGGCGGTCATACGTCCCTACATGACCGCCCCGTCGAAAGCAGGCTATGTCTTTGTGAACGCGTGCACAAAGATGGTGTCCGATTTGCCCGCCCAACGTGACCGGGCTCACGCGCCCCCGGCGCACTCCCGGGGAACCGGCGCACAAGCACCGCCGTTCCTTCGCTTCTGGGGGCAAAACAGCACACTCTCCTCTGTGTATCCCGCCCCCGAGACCAGTCACCCTCGATCCTAAGCGACCCTTACGGCCACTTTGGACTGCTCGGTCAGCCGCCCGAGGGCCGGACTCAGTCGGTCAGGGCCTTGCGCAGGCGCCCCTCGTTCACGCGCCAGAACGTGTGCTGCCTGCCGTCCACCAGCACGACCGGGATCTGCTCCCAGTACTGGTCGTGCAGTTCCCGATCCTCGGTGATGTCCTTCTGCTCCCAGGGGACTCCGAGATCACCGCACACCTTCTCCACAACGACCTGTGCGTCATCACACAGATGACATCCCGGCTTGCGGATCAGGGTGACGAGCCGGTCCCGAGGGGGCGTACGGCGAAAGAGGGGACTCATGTCAGCCATTGTCGCGCGCCCGGGACACGCCGACCCCGTCCTCCGCGTCCTCCCCACCCCCCTCGAGCGGCATCTTTAACGACACGCTCGCCGAGAGTTCACAGGCTCCAAACCTCTCGACTCCGGAACCCCCGAACAAACTGGCTATGCTCACGCCATGGCCGCTCTCGGATGGCTCACTCCCCGTAGGCGCTCCGCCACGGCGCGGAGCGTTTTGGCAGGCGAGGCCTCGGCGGAGGCAGCCCGCAAATCCTCGCAGGAAGCTTCCGGCACGACCGAGGAACCGCAGTTCCCGGTCCACGGCGACGACCAGGCCGCCGCCTTCTTCGACCTGGACAACACCGTCATGCAGGGCGCCGCGCTCTTCCACTTCGGGCGGGGCCTGTACAAGCGGAAGTTCTTCGAGACCCGCGACCTCGCGAAGTTCGCCTGGCAGCAGGCGTGGTTCCGGCTGGCCGGGGTCGAGGACCCCGAGCACATGCAGGAGGCCCGCGACTCCGCCCTGTCGATCGTCAAGGGCCATCGTGTCGCCGAACTCCAGTCGATCGGCGAGGAGATCTACGACGAGTACATGGCCGAGCGCATCTGGCCCGGCACCCGCGCCCTCGCCGAGGCCCATCTGGACGCGGGCCAGAAGGTGTGGCTGGTGACGGCGGCCCCCGTCGAGATCGCCCAGGTCATCGCCCGCCGCCTGGGCCTGACCGGCGCCCTGGGCACGGTCGCCGAGTCGGTCGACGGCGTCTACACGGGCAAGCTCGTCGGCGAACCGCTGCACGGCCCCGCGAAGGCCGAGGCGGTCCGCGCGCTGGCCGCGGCGGAGGGCCTGGACCTGACCCGCTGCGCCGCCTACAGCGACTCGCACAACGACATCCCGATGCTGTCCCTGGTCGGCCACCCCTACGCCATCAACCCGGACTCCAAGCTGCGCAGGCACGCCCGCCGGCTGGACTGGCGCCTGCGCGACTACCGCACGGGCCGCAAGGCGGCCAAGGTCGGCATCCCCGCGGCGGCCGGCGTGGGAGCCGTGGCCGGCGGCACGGCCGCGGCGATCGCCCTGCACCGCCGCCGCCGCTGACCACCCGATCAATCCGGGACACCATCGTTTGCGGGATGACAACGCCCGTAAATCCAACTGGCGTACCCCCAAAACCTCGTATCCAGTCCTCTTGGCTGCACACGGCCACAACACACCCTGGACTCAGCCGCAATCCGAACCCTTCCGATCAACAATCGTTCAGAATTCGGCACTTGATTCGGCGTCAATCGGTTACGGAAGCGACGTAATCGATGATTTGAGCAACTCGGTGTAGCAGAGCCTGCACGAAGCGTTATTCTCCTCAGACGCAAACCGGTACCCCTCCGTCGCTACGACGGGTGAAAGGTCCCGCACTGCACGTGATGGAAGCTCTGCCTCTGGGAGTCCCGTGTACCCACACGTCGGGGTTGACGCCTCGGGCCTGGCTACGCTGCGCGCAACGGTCCTAGACCTGTTGCGCGGCTTCGTCCCCACCGCGTACGCCGTCCCCGCATTCGCCACCGCCGCACCCGTAGGCCCTTGCTATGCACTGGCCGACGGCAGCGCCGCGGTCGGCAGACGAGGGCGCCCGTCCGGCGGGGCCACTGCTCGACGGCCCGCGGCGGACAGCGACAGCGCCCGCATGATGGACCTCGTGGAGCGCGCCCAGGCCGGCGAGGCCGACGCCTTCGGCCGTCTCTACGACCAGTACAGCGACACCGTGTACCGGTACATCTACTACCGGGTCGGAGGAAAGGCGACCGCCGAGGACCTCACCAGCGAGACCTTTCTGCGCGCCCTGCGCCGCATCGGCACGTTCACCTGGCAGGGCCGCGACTTCGGCGCCTGGCTGGTCACGATCGCCCGCAACCTCGTAGCGGACCACTTCAAGTCCAGCCGCTTCCGCCTCGAGGTCACCACCGGCGAGATGCTCGACGCCAACGAGGTCGAGCGCTCCCCCGAGGACTCCGTCCTGGAGTCCCTCTCCAACGCCGCCCTGCTCGACGCCGTACGGCGGCTCAACCCCCAGCAGCAGGAGTGTGTGACACTCCGCTTCCTCCAGGGCCTCTCGGTCGCCGAGACCGCCCGCGTGATGGGCAAGAACGAGGGCGCCATCAAGACCCTCCAGTACCGGGCCGTCCGCACCCTCGCCCGGCTCCTCCCGGAAGACGCGCGCTGACCGGGCCGCACGCTCGGCGACACCCAACTCACGTTCCGTGACAGTCCGTTGACTTCGGCATCCGATGAGCCGGGGTCCGTAACCCAAGTACCGCGCCGCTCGTTGAGAGGGATGCAGGCTCCCTGTGGTCACCCCTGGCCGACCCCGATCACTCGATCGTGTGGTTGCGGTCAGGGTGTGCAACCCTCAGGACCCCCTGGGGAGTCGACCGTCATGACGAGAGGAGGTGCCGCCAGTGATCGCGAACGTATCGTCGCACCGGCGGGCGAACGCCTTCGCCCAGGCCCTGGAGGAGCAGTCCGAGCAGGGCACGGCGGCCGAACAGTCCGAAGGTTCGGCACCGGCCCCGGCACCCGCGGAACAGACCGAACCGGCACGCCTGACGGCGCTGGCCTCCGGTCTCGACGCGCTGCCCAAGCCGGAGCTCGACCCGGAGGTCAAGGTCGTCCAGCGGGCCCAGCTGGTGGCCGCGTTCGAGGCCATGCTCCAGGAGGGCACCGCCGGCGGCGGGGCGACGGACCGAGCGGTCCCCGGGCAGCGCTCCCGTGGCGCACACCGCGCCGGCTCACTGAAGAAATTCCGGCCGCGTTCCCGGCTCGCCAAGGGCCTCACCGCGGGTGGGCTCAGTGTCGGCGTGGCCGCGAGCGCCTTCGGCGGAGTCTCCGCCGCCAGCTCCGACGCCTTGCCGGGCGATTCGCTCTACGGCCTCAAACGCGGCATCGAGGACGTGAAACTCGGCCTCGCCGACAGCGCCGACGAGCGCGGCCGGGTCTATCTCGACCACGCCTCCACCCGGCTCGGCGAAGCCCGCCGCCTGATGGAGCGCGGCCGCAGCGGCCCCCTGGACCACGAGTCCCTCGGCGAGATCCGCCGTGCCCTGTCCGGCATGCGGCACGACGCGTCGGAAGGCCACCGGCTGCTGAGCGAGGCGTACGAGCACGACCCGGACTCCCTGGGCCCCATCCAGGCCCTGTCGGCGTTCTCCCGCTCCCACCGCGAGGCCTGGGGCGAACTGCGCGAGAGGCTTCCCGTCCAGCTCGGTGACGTCAGTGACCAGGTGTCGTCGGTCTTCGACGCCATAGAGGAGGACGTCGCCCCGCTGCGCTCCCTGCTCCCCGAGCCCCCGGCCGGGAACGGCGGCACCGGCAAGCACCGGGGTGCCTCCGAGTCGGCCTCCACCGGCTCCTCCGCCACCGACCGGTCGGCCCAGCCCGGCAAGAGCGGCGGCGGGCGCACCGACAAGGGCGGCACCGGCGGTGGCAGCGGCAGCCCCAGCCGCTCGGCCGGCTCCGGCAGCGAGGGCGACGGGCTGCTCGGCGGCAACACCGGCGGCCTGCTCGACCCGCCGAAGGACAGCGAGGCGAGCACCTCCCCGTCGGCGGACGGCAGCTCACCCGTCCCCAAGCCGGACGTGACGCTCCCGCCGCTCCTGCCGGGCCTGCTGCCCGGTCTGGGCATCGACGGCGAGGACGCGCGCTAGACGGCGCTGGGCGCCCCTCTGCGG
>NZ_JBHUQX010000124.1:0-21883 GCF_042674225.1 Streptomyces sp. NPDC056948 | reverse complement strand
GCCATGGGTAAAAATGTTCGGGTGCTCCAGGAACTCTTCACCCCGTCCGTCCAGCACTCGCTCGAGCTGATCGGCATCTTCGTCTTCGCGATCTCCGGCGCCCTGCTGGCCGTCCGGAAGAACTTCGACGTGTTCGGCATGGCCGTCCTGGCCGAGGTCACCGCGCTGGGCGGCGGTCTCTTCCGGGACCTGGTCATCGGAGCCGTACCGCCCGCCGCCTTCTCGGACCTGGGGTACTTCCTCACCCCGCTGCTCGCCACCCTCCTGGTCTTCTTCCTGCACCCCCATGTGGAACGCATCCAGGTCGCCGTGAACGTCTTCGACGCGGCCGGCCTCGGCCTGTTCTGCGTCGCCGGGACGACGAAGGCGTACGAGTACGGGCTCGGCCTGACCGCCTCCGCCTGTCTGGGTCTGGCCACCGCGGTGGGCGGGGGCGTGCTGCGGGACGTGCTCGCCAACGAGGTGCCCTCGCTGCTGCGCTGGGACCGCGACCTCTACGCCGTCCCGGCGATCGTCGGCGCCACGATGGTCGTGCTGTGCATCCGCTACGACGTCCTGTCCCCGCTGACCAGCGCCCTCGCGGTGATCACCGCCTTCGTACTGAGGCTGCTCGCGATGCGATACCACTGGCGAGCTCCGCGGGCGTGGCACCGGCGGTCGACGGTGAGCGAGGAGGAGCAGCCCCTCCTGCCGTGACGGGGTGGCCCGTCATCTCCGTCAGCCAGCGGAACGCCGGGACCACCTGCGGCCGCCACAGCGCCATGGTGTGACCGCCCGCGCTCCTCGGCACGAACACCACGTGCACGGTCGTCGGGGCCTTCGCGGCCTGTTCCAGCGCCACGGCCGCCTCGTAGC
Organism: Streptomyces sp. NPDC056948; assembly: GCF_042674225.1. Taxonomy (NCBI): domain Bacteria; kingdom Bacillati; phylum Actinomycetota; class Actinomycetes; order Kitasatosporales; family Streptomycetaceae; genus Streptomyces; species Streptomyces sp. NPDC056948. The sequence continues at coordinate 21,028 of NZ_JBHUQX010000124.1, read as the reverse complement.
CGTCGTGCGGCTGGCCGGAGAGGTAGAGCGCGATCCGCGGCGGGGCGGGCGCCTCGCGCAGCAGCACGCAGGGGTCGTTCCCGGCACGCAGGGCGGGGCTCTGCGCGGCGAGCGAGTCGCGTTCGCCGATCGGGTCGTTGTAGCCGGACAGACTGACGGCGGCCCGGTAGCGGTCGGGGTGGGCGACGGCGAGCTTGGCCGCGCAGTGCGCCCCGGCCGAGTAGCCGGCGACGGCCCAGCCCTCGGGGGCCGGCCGGGCGCGGAAGTCGTCCATGACCATCCTCGGCACATCGACACTCAGCCAGGTGTCGGCGTTGACCGTGCCCGGGATGTTGGCGCACCCGGTGTCCACCCCGGGCAGCAGACTGGTGCGCGGCGCGACCAGGATGAACGGGGCGACCTGCCCGTCGCGCATCAGCGGCAGCAACTGCTCGTGCGCGTGCAGGGAGCCGAACCAGGCCTTCGCCGAGCCGGGGTAGCCGGGCAGCAGCTCGACGACAGGGAACCGCTGATGCCGGTAGGCCGGTTCGTCGTACTGCGGCGGCAGCCAGACGTAGACCTCGGCGTTCACGCCCGACACCCGGCCCTTGAGCTGGGTGACCCGTACCCCGCCGGCCGCGCGCATACCGGGCCCGGTGGCCGGCTCGAAGGCCTGGCGCACCTTGGGCAGCCGTTCCAGGGCGAGGCCGCCGGTGCCGTCGGCGCCCAGATCGGCCGCCTGTTGCACATGGTCGCCGGTGCCGAGCAGGTCGCCCCAGGTGTCGTAGAGGCTGTTGGCGTTGTTGACCAGGGTGAAGACCAGGGCCACGGCCGTCCCCTGAGCGAACAGCAGCATCAGTGTCCGGGCCGCGGCGCGCAGGGCCCGGGGCCCGCGGAGGCGCGACCAGAGGACCAGCGGCAGCACGAGGGCGACGACGGACAGCACGACCAGCGTGCAGAGGAACGGGGTCCCGGTGAGGCTCATGCCCATGGAGAGGGCGGGGGCGGCCTCTGGGTGTACGGATGAGTCGGACACTTACCAAGAAATTGCCCGGGTCTCACCCGGCCTGGGTGCTTGGCGAGCGAGGAAAGCTACCGCTTAGTAGTTAGTTCTTGTACTGTTCAGTCATGCCAGAAGCAGCCTCCGCCCCGGCCGTCCGGGCCACGATCGGCGACAGCGAGTTCGACCGCGACACCGCGCTCACCCTCCGCGCACCCGGCGTCTACGACATCGACCTCTCCGCCGGCTGGACGATCATCAGCGCCGTCAACGGCGGCTACCTGCTGGCCGTCCTGGGCCGCGCGCTCGCGGACGCCCTGCCGCATGCCGACCCGTTCACCGTCTCGGCGCACTACCTCACCGCGTCCCAGCCCGGCCCGGCGGTCGTCCGCACGGACGTCGTCCGCACCGGCCGCACCCTGTCGACCGGCCAGGCCTCCCTCTTCCAGTACGACGGCGAGGGCCGCGAGGTCGAGCGCATCCGCGTCCTCGCCTCCTACGGCGACCTGGACGCCCTGCCCGACGACGTCCGTACGACGGCCGAGCCGCCCGCCATCCCGCCGATGGGGGACTGCTTCGGCCCCGAGGACGGGCCGGCCCCCGTCGACGGCAGCTCGGCCATCGCCGACCGCCTGATGCTCAAGCTGGACCCGTCGACGCTGGGCTGGGCCGTCGGGCAGCCGTCCGGCAAGGGCGAGATGCGGGCCTGGTTCGGGCTCGCGGACGGCCGCGACCACGACCCGCTCTCCCTGCTGCTCGCGGTGGACGCCCTGCCGCCCACCGCCTTCGAGATCGGGCTCAAGGGCTGGGTCCCCACCGTCGAGCTGACCGTGCACGTCCGCTGCCGCCCGGCACCGGGTCCCCTGCGCGTCTCGATCACCACGCGCAACCTCGCCGGCGGCTTCCTGGAGGAGGACGCCGAGGTCTGGGACAGCGCCGACCGCCTGGTCGCCCAGTCCCGGCAGCTCGCCCGGGTCCGGCTCGGCTGAACTTTGCCTCACTGACAGGCAGATCACAGGGCGTCCCGAGGGGAGTCCTGAGCGGCGTTGGTTGAGTGCTCGCCTCAGGACTTCCTCATCCTCCCTGGAGCTGTCTCTCATGAAGCGTGCTCATCTCCTTCCTGCCGTGGCCCTGCTGGCCCTGTCGCCCCTGGCTCTGGTGGCCTGCGGCTCGGGTGACTCCTCGTCGTCCTCGAACAGCGGCGGCGGCTCCGGACAGCAGCAGGCCTGCCAGGCGCCGTCGGGGGCGCCTTCGGGTGCTCCTTCCGGGGCTCCGTCGGACGCTCCTTCCGGCGCGCCCTCGGGGGCTCCCTCCGGTGCGCCGTCGGGCGCTGCTTCCGGGGGTGCCAAGCCGTCGGGTGTGCCGTCCGGGGCGCCTTCGGGTGCGCCCAGTGGTGCGCCGGGCGGCGCTCAGGGCGGCGGGCAGGGCGGTCCCGGCGGTGGCCAGGGCGGCGGCTGCGGTGCGCCGGGTGGCGGCGGTCAGGCCTCGGGCGGGCAGGGGCAGCAGACCCCGCAGGCGCAGAAGGAGCAGTAGGCGTAGAGGTGGGGGAGGGGCCGGTCAGGGCCCTCCGGAATACGACAGGGGCGGCGTGCTCGGCGAACGGGCGTGCCGCCCCGGTGCGTTGTGCGCCGGGTGTCAGTCCAGCCAGTGGTGGCGGCCGAGGCCGATCAGCCGCATCTGGCGGGTCGCCACCTGCGTGACGTGCCGAGTCCGCTCCGCACGCTCCTTCTCCGGGCCCTCGAGTGCCTCCAGGAAGAGCGACGCCGTGATCAGCATCTGGTCGACATAGAGGTGCGCGAGCATCAGCAGGTCGTCCTCGGTCCAGCCCTCGGACACCGAGTCCTTGGCCAGCTCGTCCTTGACCTCCTGTGCGAAACGGGCCAGTTGGTCCCGTATCGCCTCCCGTACCGGCTGTACTCCGCCATGTCGTTCACGGGCGATGAACCGGACATGTGCGGGGTACCCGTCGACGTGACGGGCGATCAGCTCGATGGCGCGCGTGATGCGTTCCTCGTGGTCGCCGGTCGCGGACACCGTCGTCCGGATCATCGGGTGCAGGCTGCCCAGCGCCTCCTCGACCAGGGCCACGCCCAGATCCGCCGTGGAGCGGAAGTGCCGGTAGAAGGCCGTCGGGGCGACACCGACGGCGCGCGTGACCTCGCGCAGCCCCAGGCTGCTCAGGCTCTGCTCCTCCAGCAGCCCCAGGGCCGCGTCCAGGAGCGCCTGCCGGGTCTTCTGTTTCTGGGCCTGCCGGATGCCGAGGGTGTGACTCATACCATGCAGTTAACAACTGTTCTCTGGAATTGGAAAGTCATGAGAGGCGCTAGACTGGGAAGTCAGTGAACAACTGTAACCACAACCGTTCACCGAAACCCTGGGGGCTTTTCCCATGCTGTTCATCGTCGCCGCACTCCTGCTGCTGGGAGTCGTGTTGGGCACCGTGGCCCACGCGCCGCTCACCATCTCCGTCGCCGCCGGCGTGGTCATCGCCGCCTGGCTCGGCATCTTCGCGATCCGCGAGCGCCACAGCCGCCGGCGCCACACGCAGGCCCACTGACCACCCACTGACCACCGTCCCGCCCACCCGACTGGGAGTCGATCATCATGCAGCTCACCGCTCCGGCCACGCGCCGCACCGGTATCCGCGACACCGACGGCATGGCCGTCGCGTCCTTCATCCTCGGCCTGCTCGGCCTGCTCGTCCTCAACCTCTTCCTCGGTCCGATCGCCATCGTGCTGGCGAGCGTCGCCCTGTGGCGCGGCACCGAGCGCCCCGGCCGTGCCTACCTGGGGCTGGGCCTGGGCATCGCCGACCTGCTGGTCCTGGCGGCGTTCATGGAGTTCGACAGCACGATCTCCTGGAGCTTCTGAGCCGCCGTCGGACGACCGTGCTCCGGCACGGCGCGGCCGGGCCCGGGGACGACGGGCCGCAGCCGCGCGGGAAAGCGGTTCACGTTCGGCCAACCTTGCTCTGAGGCCCGTGGAAGCAGAGCCGTAGAATCGGGCTCACCATGGCTTACCTCGACCACGCCGCGACCACCCCGATGCTTCCGGAGGCGGCAGAGGCGCTCACCGCGCACCTGGGTGCCACCGGCAACGCCTCCTCCCTCCACGCATCCGGCCGGCAGGCCCGCCGTACCGTCGAGGAGGCCCGCGAGACCCTCGCCGAAGCCCTCGGCGCCCGCCCCAGCGAGGTCGTCTTCACCTCGGGCGGCACAGAGGCCGACAACCTCGCCGTCAAGGGCCTGTACTGGTCACGCCGCGACGCCGACCCGGCCCGCACCCGCGTCCTCGCCAGCCCCGTCGAGCACCACGCCGTCCTCGACGCCGTCCACTGGCTCGGCGAACACGAGGGCGCCACCATCGAGTACCTGCCGGTCGACGCCCACGGTCGCGTCCACCCGGACGCCCTGCGCGAGGCGATCGCCCGCGACCCCGACGACGTGGCCCTCGCCACCGTCATGTGGGCGAACAACGAGATCGGGACGATTCTGCCGATCCGCGAACTCGCCGACGTGGCCGCGGAGTTCGGTGTCCCCCTGCACTCGGACGCCGTCCAGGCCTTCGGCCAGATCCCCGTGGACTTCGCCGCCTCAGGGCTTGCCGCGATGACGGTGTCCGGCCACAAGATCGGCGGCCCCTACGGCATCGGCGCGCTGATCCTCGGCCGCGAGCACGCTCCCGTACCGGTCCTGCACGGCGGCGGCCAGGAACGCCATGTGCGCTCCGGCACTCTCGACGTGCCCGCCATCGCCTCCTTCGCGGTCGCCGGGCGGCTGGCCGCCGAGCAGCGCGAGTGGTTCGCCCGCGAGGTCGGCGCCCTGCGCGACGCCCTGGTCACCGCGGTCCGCTCGGCCGTGCCGGACGCGATCCTCGGCGGCGACCCGGCACCGGAGGGCCGCCTCCCCGCCAACGCGCACTTCACCTTCCCCGGCTGCGAGGGCGACTCCCTGCTGCTCCTGCTCGACGCCCAGGGCATCGAATGCTCCACGGGCTCCGCCTGCACCGCCGGCGTCGCCCAGCCCAGCCACGTCCTCCTCGCCACCGGCACCGACCCCGACCTGGCCCGCGGCACCCTCCGCTTCTCCCTCGGCCACACCTCCACCGAGTCCGACATCAAGGCCCTCGCGAAGGCCATCGGCCCGGCGGTGGAACGGGCACGGGCGGCGGGGCTGACGTAGCGCGCCGGGGCCGGCCGGTCAGGCCGGAGCCGTACGTGCCCGCTTCACCAAGCGCATGTACTTGTCCCAGTCCCAGTGCGGCCCCGGGTCTGTGTGGTCCGTGCCCGGGACCTCCACGTGGCCGATGATGTGCTCGCGGTCGACGGGTATGTCGTAGCGCGCGCAGATGCGGGCCGTGAGGCGGGCCGAGGCCTCGTACATCTCGTCCGTGAGGTCCTGTGGGCGGTCCACGAAGCCCTCGTGCTCGATGCCGACACTGCGTTCGTTGTAGTCGCGGTTGCCCGCGTGGTACGCCACGTCCAGCTCGCGGATCATCTGCGTGACGTGCCCGTCCTGGCGGACGATGTAGTGCGTGGCCGCCTTGTGCCCCGGGTCCTGGAAGGCCTTCACCGCGCTGTCGAAGCTGCCCTGCGTGACATGGACGATCACCATGTCTATGCCGAAGTCGTCGGGGCGGTCCGCCCGGCGCCAGTTCGCCTCCGACGCCGCCACCCAGCGGGCACCCGTGTAGTCGACCTCGCCCGCTGTGCGCGGCTTCTCGACGCCGGGAGTCCGCCACCACAGGCGCGCGAGCTCGTCCCGGGCCAGCACGGCCGTGCCCGCCGCTGCCGCCGCCCCGCCGATCAGCAGCGCGCGACGCCCGACCTTCCGGTCGCCGTCCTTCGAAGCCTTCCGCTGTCCCATGTGATCGTCAACGGATACTCGTGAGCCCTGGTTCCCGCGCCCCCGTACCCTGGAAGGGCTATGACTGAAACTCCGCAGCGCTCCCGTCCCCTCCGCGTCCTGGCCGCCATGTCCGGCGGAGTCGACTCCGCCGTCGCCGCCGCCCGCGCGGCCGAGGCGGGCCACGACGTGACCGGCGTCCACCTCGCGCTCTCCGCCAACCCTCAATCCTTCCGGACGGGCGCGCGCGGCTGCTGCACCATCGAGGACTCGCGCGACGCCCGCCGCGCCGCGGACGTCATCGGGATCCCCTTCTACGTGTGGGACCTCGCCGACCGCTTCCGCGAGGACGTGGTCGAGGACTTCGTCGCCGAGTACGAGGCCGGCCGCACCCCCAACCCCTGCCTTCGCTGCAACGAGAAGATCAAGTTCGCCGCCCTCCTCGACAAGGCGCTCGCGCTGGGCTTCGACGCGGTGTGCACCGGCCACTACGCCAAGGTCGTCATGCTCGCCGACGGCACCCGTGAGCTGCACCGCGCCTCCGACATGGCCAAGGACCAGTCGTACGTCCTGGGCGTGCTGGACGACAGGCAGCTTGCGCACGCGCTCTTCCCGCTCGGCGACACGGTCACCACGAAGGACGAGATCCGCGCGGAGGCCGAGCGCCGGGACCTGGCGGTGGCCAAGAAGCCCGACTCGCACGACATCTGCTTCATCGCCGACGGCGACACCCAGGGCTTCCTGGCGGACCGGCTCGGCAGGTCCGAGGGCGACATCGTCGACGAGTCCGGCAACCGGATCGGCACGCACGAGGGCGCGTACGGCTTCACCATCGGCCAGCGCAAGGGCCTGCGCATCGGCACCCCGGCCCCCGACGGCAAGCCGCGCTACGTCCTCGACATCTCCCCGGTGGACAACACGGTCACGGTCGGCCCGGCCGCCGCGCTGGACGTCGGCGCCCTGACCGCGATCAAGCCGCGCTGGTGCGGTGCCGCCCCCGCGGGCCCGGGCACCTACACGGCCCAGCTCCGCGCCCACGGCGGCGAGACCGAGGTGAGCGCCGAACTCGTCGACGGCTCCCTGGAGGTCACCTTCGCCGAGCCGGTCCGCGGCGTCGCCCCCGGCCAGGCGATCGTGCTGTACGACGGCACCCGCGTGGTGGGCTCGGCGACGATCGCCTCGACGACCCGGGTGACGGCGGGCGTGGCCTGACGCCGCGCCCCTCAGCCCTGCAGGAAGAAGTCCGTCAGCACCGGCGCCAGCACATTCGGCTCGACCATGTGCGTCTGGCCCTGGAGCGTGCGGTACGCACCCGTGGGGACGGAGTCCGCGATCGCCCGGGCCGCCTCACGCAGCCAGGCGGGGCTCGCGTCGCCCGCGACCGCCAGGACGGGGACGCCGACCGCGGCCAGCCGGTCACGGGGGACCCGGCCGTCGCGCATGACGGCGTCGTCGTAGGCGAGGCTCGCGGCGATCGCCTCCATGCCGGCCCACATGGGGGACTGGCGGGCGCCCTGGATCATCCCCTCGGCCAGGCCGGCCAGCCGCAGGAACAGCTCGACCGCGTCCCCGCGCCGTCCCTCGCCGAGCGCTTTCGTCAGCCGCCCGGTGTACTCCGCGCGCTCCTCGGCGCCCTCCTCGGACATCGCGAACGGCGTCTCGTACACCGCGACGCGCCGCACCGGCAGCCCGCTCGCCGCCGCCTCCAGGGCCAGCGCCCCGCCCGACGAGATGCCGTACAGGAGCGCCTCGCCGCCCACCGCCTCGATCACCGCCGCCAGGTCCTCGAGCTCGCGCTCCACGGCGTAGGGCGCGGTGTCCCCGCTGGCACCGCGGCCCCGGCGGTCGTACACGACGGCCTGGAATCGCTCCGAGAGCGACACGGCCAGCGGCGCCAGGGTGCCGCCCGTCGACATCGCGCCGCTCACCAGGACGACCGCGGGGCCCTGTCCGGTGCTCTCGTAGGCGATGCGGGTGCCGTCGCGCGAAAGGATCTTCTTGTCCATGCTCATGCAGACTGCCGCACGGCAGGGTGTTCATCGGTGAGGCGGGCCGGGCGTCAGCCGATCACATCACTTCCACCTCGTAGAAGCACAGGTGGTCCTTGATCTCCGCGACGTCCGGCTTGGGGTCCGGATACGCCCACACGAGGTCCGTCGCCTCCGGCAGCGACCAGTAGGAAGCGGTGCCCTTGAACGGGCAGTGCGTGTGCGTGCCTGACGGTGTCAGCAGGTCAAGGCGTACGTCCTCGGCCGGGATGTAGAACCGCTCCGGACAGCCCGTCTCCCGCAGGACCAGCGACCGGTCGCTCTCCGCCAGGACCTGTCCGCCGCGCACCACGCGCACGTGCCGGCCGCTCCGCTCGATGGTGATGCGATGTCCTGTGGTCACGATCGCCCTCCTTGGGTAGCCGAGTCCTTCGCTACAGCGCACGCTGTAGCGGAGTTCTTCCCTCGCCGCAGGAGGCCCCCATGCGAGCAGCAGAACAGGCCGGAAACCGCAGCACCCTGTCCCACCAGGTCAGGTACGCCCTGCGCCACCCGGGGCGGGTACCCGCGCACGCCCGGCGAGCGGCCCGGGACGCCTGGCTGCGGCTGCGGTACCGCGACCACATTTCCTACTACCGCGCCGTCATGGCCTCCGACGCGGCGCGCAGCGCGGAGGCGGCGGTGGGGCACAACCCCTCCCGCGAGGCCTGGACGCGGATCGGGCGCATGCAGTTCGACTACCTGGTGGGGCACGGCCTCCAGCCGCAGCACCGGATGCTGGAGATCGGCTGCGGCAATCTGCGCGCCGGACGCCTGTTCATCGACCACCTCGACGCCGGCCACTACTACGGCATCGACATCTCGCCGCACATCCTGCTCGCCGCCCAGGACACCCTCGTGTCCGAGGGCCTCCAGTCCAAACTGCCCCACCTGGCGCTCGCCGACGACCTCACCTTCGCCTTCCTGCCCGACGCGCACTTCGACGTCGTGCACGCGCACAGCGTCTTCTCGCACTCGCCGCTGCACGTCATAGAGGAGTGCTTCGCCCACGTCGGCCGGATCCTCGCGCCCGGCGGGTTCTTCGACTTCACGTTCGACCGCACCGAGGGCGCGGAGCACCAGGTGCTCCACGAGGACTTCTACTACCGGACCCGGACGCTGACCGAACTCGCCGCGAAGCACGGCCTGAACGCCCGGTTCATGGACGACTGGGAGGAGCTCCCGCACCGGCAGTCCAAAATGCGGGTCACCACGGCGCCTGACCGTGCCCGTACGGTGGGCTCATGAACATCTGTGTCTTCCTTTCCGCCGCCGACCTCGACGAGCGCTACACCCGGCCCGCGCGGGAGTTCGCCAAGCTGCTGGGCAAGGGCGGGCACACCCTCGTGTGGGGCGGCTCGGACGTCGGCCTCATGAAGGTGGTCGCCGACGGGGTGCAGGAGGCGGGCGGCCGGCTCGCCGGCGTCTCCGTGAAATTCCTCTCGGCCAAGGCCCGCCCGGGCGTCGACGAAATGGTCGTCGCCCAGGACCTCGCCGAGCGCAAGAGGCTCCTCCTGGAGAAGGCCGACGCCGTGGTCATCATGGTGGGCGGCACCGGCACGCTCGACGAGGCGACCGAGATCCTGGAGCTGAAGAAGCACGGCCACACCGACAAGCCCGTCGTCCTGCTCAACACCGCGGGCTTCTACGACGGTCTGAAGGAACAGTTCCGCCGCATGGAGGACGAGGGCTTCCTGCCCCGCCCGCTCACCGACCTGGTGTTCTTCGCCGAGGAGCCGGTGGGGGCCCTGGCGTACCTGGAGGAGAGCCGCGGCATCGAGTGAGCCGGCCCTGATGCGAGCATGGCGGGCATGGCTACTCATGTGATCACCGGAGCGGGCTCCGGCATCGGCGCGGCCGTGGCCCGCCGTCTGCACGCGCGCGGGGACGACCTCGTGCTGCACGCGCGCGACGCGGGCCGCGCGAAGGAGCTGGCGGCCGAGTTCCCGGGGGCGAAGACCCTCGTCGGCGACCTGGCCGACCCCGACAAGCTCTCCTGGGCCTTCTCCCACCAGTCGCTGCCCGACCGCGTGGACTCGCTGCTGCACATCGCCGGGGTCGTCGACCTCGGCCCGGTCGGCGAGCTCACCCCGAAGACCTGGCGCCACCAGCTCAACGTCAACCTCGTCGCCCCCGCCGAGCTGACCCGCCACTTCCTGCCCCAGTTGCGCGCCGCCCGGGGCCACGTCGTCTTCGTCAACTCCGGCGCCGGCCTCAACGCCCACGCCGGCTGGTCCGCGTACGCCGCCTCCAAGCACGGCCTGAAGGCCCTCGCCGACTCCCTGCGCCACGAGGAGCACGCGGGCGGCGTCCGCGTCACCTCGGTCTACCCCGGCCGCACGGCCAGCCCCATGCAGGCCAAGGTCCACCAGCAGGAGGGCAAGGAGTACGAAGCCTCCAAGTGGATCGACCCGGAGTCCGTGGCCACGACGATCCTGACGGCCCTGGACCTGCCGAGGGACGCCGAGATCAACGACCTGACGGTGCGACCGGGGAACTGACCGGAACTGACCTCGGCCCGGCGGCTGCGTAGGCTGCTCGGGTGAGTGAAGACAGCCAGTTCAGGTTCGGTGCCGCCACCGGTGTGGGCTCCCTGCCCGGTGGTGACGCCCGAGAAGCCGCCAAGACCGCCACCGGAACCCTCGAGGACTTCCCCTTCCTGCCCGAACTGCCCGCCCGGGGACCGGGAGCGGACATGATCGGGCGGACCGCCGGACTGCTCGTCGAGTTGTACGCGCGCGTGGAGCCCAGCGGCTGGCGCCTCGGGGACCGGCCCGGCCGGGACACCAAACGGGCCCGCTCCTGGCTCGGCGAGGACCTCGACGCGCTGGAGGAGTTCACACAGGAGTACGAGGGGCCGCTGAAGGTCCAGGCCGTCGGCCCCTGGACCCTCGCCGCCAACCTGGAGCTGCGCAACGGCGAGGCCGCCCTCTCCGACCCCGGAGCCTGCCGCGACCTCGCCGCCTCCCTCGGCGAGGGGCTGCGTCTGCATCTCGCCGAAGTGCGGCGGCGCATCCCGGGCGCGCACCTCGTCCTCCAGCTCGACGAGCCGTCCCTCACGGCCGTTCTGCGCGGCCAGGTGAAGAGCGCCAGCGGCTACCGCACCCACCGGGCCGTCGACCGGCAGATCGTCGAGGCCACGCTCCGCGACGCCTTCGGGGTGCACGCCGACGGCCCGGTCGTCGTCCACTCCTGCGCACCGGACGTCCCGTTCGCCCTGCTGCGCCGGGCGGGCGCGGCGGCCGTCTCCTTCGACTTCTCCCTGCTCACCGAGCGTGACGACGACGCGATCGGCGAGGCGGTGGAGGCCGGCACCCGGCTCTTCACCGGTGTCGTCCCGGGCACCGAGGGCCCATTGTCAGACCCTGCCGGTAGCGTCATGGGTGTCAGGACGCTGTGGCGCAGGCTGGGGCTGTCACCGGGGCTTCTCGCGGAGGCGGTCACAGTCACCCCGGCGTGCGGACTCGCGGGGGCCTCCCCGGGGTACGCACGCACGGCTCTCGCCCACTGCGTCCGGGCGGCGAGATCTCTCGCGGACAACCCAGAGTAACGGGAGGACGACACGGTGGCCGGGGACAAGCAAGCGGAGACGACGACGGTGCCCGCCGAGGCACGGGAGAAGCACGCGCGCCTCGCTGAGCAGATCGAGGAGCACCGCTTCCGGTACTACGTGAAGGACGCTCCCGTCGTCAGCGACGCGGAGTTCGACCGACTGCTGCGTTCCCTGGAGGCGCTGGAGGAGGAGCATCCGGAGCTGCGCACGCCGGACTCGCCGACCCAGAAGGTGTCCGGGGCGTACGAGACGGAGTTCACGGCGGTCGAGCACCGCCAGCGCATGCTCTCCCTCGACAACACGTTCAACGACGAGGAGATGGCCGCCTGGACGGACCGCATCGCCGGGGAACTGGGCGAGCAGGACTACCACTTCCTGTGCGAGCTGAAAGTCGACGGCCTCGCCGTGAACCTCACCTACGAGCACGGCCGTCTCACCCGCGCGGCGACCCGCGGCGACGGCCGCACCGGCGAGGACATCACACCGAACGTCCGGACGATCGCCGAGATCCCGGAGCGCCTCAAGGGCGACTCCGTCCCCGACCTCGTGGAGATCCGCGGCGAGGTCTACTTCCCGATGGAGAAGTTCCAGGAGCTCAACGCCCGTCTGGTCGAGGCCGGCGACAAGCCCTTCGCCAACCCGCGCAACGCGGCGGCCGGTTCACTGCGCCAGAAGGACCCGCGCGTCACCGCCACCCGCCCCCTGCACATGGTCGTCCACGGCATCGGCGCCCTGGAGGGATTCACCGGCCTGACCCGCCTCTCCCAGGCCTACGACCTGCTGAAGACCTGGGGCCTGCCCACTTCCGGCCACAACCGGGTGGTCGACGGCCTCGACGGCATCCGGGAGTTCATCGCCTACTTCGGCGAGAACCGCCACTCCGTGGAGTGGGAGATCGACGGCGTCGTCGTCAAGCTCGACCAGATCCCGCTCCAGGGCCGCCTCGGCTCCACCTCGCGCGCGCCGCGCTGGGCCATCGCGTACAAGTACGCGCCGGAGGAGGTCAACACCAAGCTCATCAACATCCGCGTGGGCGTGGGCCGCACGGGCCGGGTCACGCCGTACGCCCAGGTCGAGCCGGTCACGGTCGCCGGCTCCGAGGTCGAGTTCGCCACGCTGCACAACCAGGACGTGGTCAAGGCCAAGGGCGTCCTCATCGGCGACACGGTGGTGCTGCGCAAGGCCGGTGACGTCATCCCCGAGATCCTCGGGCCGGTCGCCGACCTGCGGGACGGCAGCGAGAGCGAGTTCGTGATGCCGAGCGAGTGCCCCGAGTGCGGTACGGCGCTGCGGCCGATGAAGGAGGGCGACGTCGACCTGCGCTGCCCGAACGCCCGTACCTGCCCGGCCCAGTTGCGCGAGCGCCTGTTCTACCTCGCGGGCCGCAAGGCGCTGGACATCGAGCACTTCGGCTACGTGGCGGCGGCGGCCCTCACCGCGCCGCTGGAGCCGAAGGACCCCCCGCTGGTCGACGAGGGCGACCTGTTCGACCTCACCATCGACCGGCTGCTGCCCATCAAGGCGTACGTCCTCGACTCGGACAGCGGCCTGCCCAAGCGCGACCCGAAGACCGGCGAGGAGAAGGTCGCCACGATCTTCGCGAACCAGGAGGGCAACCCCCGCAAGAACGCGCTTGCCATGCTGGAGAACATCGCGGCGGCCAAGCAGCGCCCGCTCGCCCGCATCCTCACCAGCCTGTCGATCCGTCACGTCGGACCCGTCGCGGCCGAGGCGCTGGCCCGCGAGTTCCGCTCGATCGAGCGCATCGACCAGGCCACGGAGGAGGAACTGGCGGTCACCGAGGGCGTCGGTCCGACCATCGCGACCTCCCTCAAGCAGTGGTTCGCCGAGGACTGGCACCGCGAAATCATCCGTAAGTGGAAGGCCGCCGGCGTCCGCATGGAAGCGGAGAGCACCGGCGAGGACGAGGGGCCGCGCCCGCTGGAAGGGCTCACGGTCGTCGTCACCGGCACCCTCGAACACTTCACGCGGGACGGCGCCAAGGAGGCGCTGCAGAGCCGCGGAGCGAAGGTGACCGGATCGGTTTCGAAGAAGACGTCGTTCGTCGTTGTGGGTGACAGCCCCGGATCGAAATACGACAAGGCGATGCAGCTGAAGGTGCCGGTCCTGAACGAGGAGGGTTTCGGCGTCCTGCTGGAGCAGGGACCGGACGCGGCGGCCGAAGTCGCGCTTTCGGCCGAGGAGTAGCGGTTGAAGGCCACCCGTTCGGCGCATACCAGATGCATACGGGTGGCCGGGGCGCATTCGGGCAACCGTCCGCGACCGCTGCCCGTGGAAGCCTTCTGCGGCCTACTGTTGAGATGTGCGCCTGCCGTGCCCAGCTGCGGTCGGGGCATCTTCGTGCTCGCACAGAGCGCGGGGAAGGGTTTTCCAACGCGGGCCGTTGAGGGTTGTCGGGCACCGGGCCGCGGGGCGTGGGCACCGCCGGCTGTGAGAGGGACGGGAATGGAACCGACCGAGAGCGCCGTGCCGGGCGCACGGCTGCGCCTGCGTCGCATGGCGGTCGCATGGCGTGCGGTCCGTGGGGTCGGACGGCCGGCGGGGCGTCCGGGTCTGGAGGTGCGCGCCGTCGGACAGTACACCGCGGACGGACGTGCCCTCGGAGGGCGCGCCGCGGCGGACGGCCGCGCCGCACAGCCGGTCAGCGAGCACACCCCCGGACTGACCGGCGACGACGCGGACAGCGAACGGCACCAGTCCTGGCCCGCGCTGCCCGCTGCGGTCGTCGCGGCGGCCGGGTTCGTCCTGGGCGCCGGCTTCTACCGCGCCTTCACCGGCGGACACGCGCTGTTCCCGTCCGGTACGCCCGGCTGGGCGCTGGCCGTGCTGACCGGCATCATCGTCGGCCACCTCGTCATGCTCGGCCGCTCCCGCTGGTGGGGCGGCACCGGCTCGGGCGCCGCCCTCACCCTCGCCGTGCTGCTGCTCTACGGCTGGGTACCGGCCGGCATGGTCAGCCTCACGGTCGTCGTGCTGGTCGGCGTCGCCCGCCGCAACCGCTGGCGTCAGGGCGTGCTGCACGGATCGGTCGACCTCCTCGGCATCGGCGCCGGCGCCCTGGTGCTCGCCGCGTTCGGAACCGTGCCGTCCGTCGAGTCCCCCGCGCGGCCCGACGCCTGGACGCTCACCACCGCACCCCAGGTGGCCCTGGTCGCCGCCGCCTACCTGATGGTCACCCGCGTCCTGCTCTGGTATCTGCACGCCCCGCGGCCCGGACTGCCCACCGTCGCCCGCACCGCCCTGGTCAGACAGGGACTCGTCGCGGTCGCGCTGCTGGGAATCGCGCCGCTGGTCTGCGTGGTGGCCGTGGCCAAGCCGATCCTGCTGCCCCTGTTCTCCATCCCCCTCATCGCCCTGGACTCCACCCTGTGGATAGCCCGGGCCCGGGCCGAGGAGCAGTTGCGCGACCCGCTGACCGGGCTGCCCAACCGGCAGTGGCTGCTGGAGCGCATCTGGACGGCTCTGGACGACGCCGAGCGGATCGACGCCCGCGCCGCCCTGATGCTGATCGACCTCGACCGGTTCCGGTCGGTCAACGACACGCTGGGTCATCTCGCCGGTGACCGGCTGCTGCTGCAGATCGCCGACCGGCTGCGGGTGGCACTGCCGCGCGGGGCGGAGGCCGCCCGGCTCGGCGGGGACGAATTCGCCGTCTTACTGCCGGTCGCCGACTCCACGACGTCCGCGACCCGGGTCGCCCGCGGCCTGGTCGCCGCGCTCAGCTCCCCCCTCGACCTCGACGGCCTCACCCTCGTCCTGGAGGCCAGCGCCGGAGTCGCCGTCTTCCCCGACCACGCCCTGGACGCCGAAGGGCTGCTGCGCCGGGCGGACGTGGCGATGTACCAGGCGAAGCGGGACCGTACGGGCGTGGAGGTCTACGAGTCCAAGCGCGACTCGAACACCCCCGACCGGCTCGGCCTGCTGGGCGATCTGCGCCGCGCCCTCGAAGCCAATGAAGTGCATCTGCACTACCAGCCGAAGGTCCGCTTCGACGGACAGGTCGTGGGCCTGGAGGCCCTGGTCCGCTGGGTGCACCCCGAGCGGGGCAAGGTGCCGCCGGACGAGTTCATAGCGATCGCCGAGTCCTCGGGCCTGATGCCCCACCTCACCGAGTACGTCCTGGAGGCCGCGCTCGGCCAGGTCGCGCGCTGGCGCTCCCAGGGCCTGCTCGTACCGGTCGCGGTGAACGTCTCCCCGCGTGACGTGCACACCCCCGGCTTCGCGGGCTCCGTCGCCGCCCGGCTGGCCCGGCACGGCGTCCCCGCGGGAGCGCTCCAACTGGAGATAACGGAACACGTCCTCCTGGAGGACCCGCAGCGCGCCGCCGACACCCTCAACGCCCTGACCGGGCACGGCGTGAAGATGTCCCTGGACGACTTCGGCACCGGGTACTCCTCGCTCGTCCACCTGCGCCGCCTCCCGGTCAGCGAACTGAAGATCGACCGCTCGTTCGTGGCGCGGCTCGCGGTCGACACCGAGGACGCTGAGATCGTGCGCTGCACGGTCGACCTCGCGCACTCCCTCGGCCTGCTCGTCGTCGCCGAGGGCGTCGAGGACGACGAGACCTGGGAGCGCCTGCGCGACCTCGGCTGCGACGCCGTCCAGGGCTGGCTGGTCGCCGCCGCGATGCCCCCTGACGAGACCACGGCCTGGCTCCGCGCCCGGGGCTCCCGCGGCTGGCAGCGCCCCCGCGCCGCCCTGCCGGCGGCGACGGCGGACGACTCGGGCCGGGTCGGCTAGCACGGCATCCAGCCGGGGCGGTGGTGTGGTCCGCCGCCCCCTCGTGAGCCGGCGCGGCAAACCGTTTCACGGGCACGGCCTCCCGACCCATAGGATTGGGCCACACCACATTCACTCACCCCAGAGGATCGCTGCATGCCTGGCATCACGCGCGAGGAGGTCGCCCACCTCGCCCGGCTGGCGCGTCTGGAGCTGAAGCCCGAAGAGCTCGAGCACTTCGCGGGACAGCTGGACGACATCATCGGCGCGGTCGCACGCGTCAGCGAGGTCGCCGACCAAGACGTACCGCCGACCTCGCACCCGCTCCCGCTGACGAACGTCATGCGGGCGGACGAGGTCCGTCCGTCGCTCACCCCCGAGCAGGCGCTCTCCGGCGCCCCGGCCCAGGAGCAGCAGCGTTTCAAGGTGCCGCAGATCCTGGGGGAGGACTAGAAGTCATGACGGACATCATCAAGCTCACGGCCGCCGGGACCGCCGCGAAGATCGCCTCCGGCGAGCTCACGGCCGTCCAGGTCACCGAGGCCCACCTCGCCCGGATCGAGGCCGTCGACGAGAAGGTGCACGCCTTCCTGCACGTCGACCGCGAGGGCGCCCTCGCCCAGGCCCGTGCCGTCGACGAGAAGCGCGCCAAGGGGGAGAAGCTCGGTCCGCTGGCCGGCGTTCCCCTGGCGCTCAAGGACATCTTCACCACCGAGGGGATCCCGACCACCGTCGGTTCGAAGATCCTCGAGGGCTGGATCCCGCCGTACGACGCGACGCTCACCCAGCGCCTGAAGGCCGCCGACGTCGTCATCCTCGGCAAGACCAACATGGACGAGTTCGCCATGGGGTCGAGCACCGAGAACAGCGCGTACGGCCCGACCGGCAACCCCTGGGACCTCACCAAGATCCCCGGCGGCTCCGGTGGCGGCTCGTCCGCCGCCCTCGCCTCCTTCCAGGCCCCGCTCGCCATCGGCACCGACACCGGCGGCTCCATCCGCCAGCCGGCCTCCGTCACCGGCACGGTCGGCGTGAAGCCGACGTACGGCGCGGTCTCCCGCTACGGCATGGTCGCCTTCTCGTCCTCCCTCGACCAGGGCGGGCCCTGCGCCCGCACGGTCCTGGACGCGGCCCTGCTGCACGAGGTCATCGCCGGGCACGACCCGCTCGACTCGACCTCCATCGACGAGCCCGTCCCGGCGGTCGTCGAGGCCGCCCGCAACGGCAGCGTCGAGGGCATGCGCGTCGGCGTCGTCAAGCAGTTCCGCGGCGAGGGCTACCAGGCCGGCGTCATCCAGCGGTTCGACGAGTCCGTCGCGCTGCTGAAGGAGCTGGGCGCCGAGATCGTCGAGCTGGACTGCCCGTCCTTCGACCTCGCGCTGTCGGCGTACTACCTGATCGCGCCGTCCGAGTGTTCCTCCAACCTCGCCCGCTTCGACGGCCTGCGCTACGGCCGCCGCACCGGCGACGACGGCACGCACTCCGCCGAGGAGGTCACCTCCCTCACCCGCGAGGCCGGCTTCGGCCCCGAGGTGAAGCGCCGCATCATGCTCGGCACGTACGCCCTGTCGAGCGGCTACTACGACGCCTACTACGGCAGCGCCCAGAAGGTCCGCACGCTCATCAAGCAGGACTTCGACAAGGCGTTCGAGCAGGTCGACGTCATCGTCTCGCCGACGACCCCGACCACCGCCTTCGCGATCGGCGAGCGCGCCGACGACCCGATGGCGATGTACCTCGCCGACCTGTGCACCATCCCGACCAACCTGGCGGGCAACGCGGCGATGTCGCTGCCGTGCGGTCTCGCCCCGGAGGACAACCTCCCGGTCGGCCTGCAGATCATCGCCCCCGTCATGAAGGACGACCGCCTTTACAAGGTGGGAGCCGCCGTAGAGGCCGCCTTCGTGGAAAAGTGGGGCCATCCGCTGATCGAGGAGGCTCCGTCGCTGTGAGTGCACTGACCAAGGCCAAGGGCTTCAAGAAGTCCAAGTCCGGCACGTACCTGTCCATCGCCGGGACCGCGTTCGGCGCGATCGGCGTCGCCAAGCGGCTGAAGAAGGCCCGCGCCGAGCAGGACACGCTGGTCCTGATCGACGCCACCGTGTCCGCCGTCGCCATCGTCACCGGCCTCGCCATCCTCTACCGCGAGCTGAAGCGGCTGGGCGACGACGACGTCCTGCTGGGCTGAGAGGGAAGTTTCACCGTGACCACCACGACCGACCTGGCGTCGTACGAGGAAGCACTCGCGTCGTACGACCCCGTCATGGGCCTCGAGGTCCATGTCGAACTCGGCACCAGGACCAAGATGTTCTGCGGCTGTTCGACCGAGCTCGGCCAGGAGGCCAACGCGCAGACCTGCCCGGTCTGCCTCGGCCTGCCCGGCGCGCTCCCGGTCGTCAACGCGATCGGCGTCGAGTCCGCGATCAAGATCGGCCTCGCGCTGAACTGCGAGATCGCCGAGTGGTGCCGCTTCGCCCGGAAGAACTACTTCTATCCGGACATGCCGAAGAACTTCCAGACCTCCCAGTACGACGAGCCGATCGCCTTCAACGGCTACCTCGACGTGCAACTGGAGGACGGCGAGACCTTCCGCGTGGACATCGAGCGCGCCCACATGGAGGAGGACACCGGCAAGTCGACGCACGTCGGCGGCGCCACCGGCCGTATCCACGGCGCGTCCCACTCCCTGCTCGACTACAACCGCGCCGGCATCCCGCTCATCGAGATCGTCACCAAGCCGATCGAGGGCGCGGGCGAGCGTGCCCCCGAGGTCGCGCGGGCCTACGTCCGTGAGCTGCGCGAGCTCATCAAGGCGCTCGGCGTCTCCGATGCCCGGATGGAAATGGGCCAGATGCGCTGCGACGTGAACCTGTCGCTGCGCCCGAACGGCACCGAGAAGTTCGGCACGCGCTCGGAGACGAAGAACGTCAACTCGCTGCGGTCCGTGGAGCGCGCGGCCCGCTTCGAGATCCAGCGGCACGCGGCTGTCCTCAGCGGCGGCGGCACGATCATCCAGGAGACCCGGCACTTCCACGAGGACACGGGGTCGACGACCTCGGGCCGCGTGAAGGAGGAGGCCGAGGACTACCGGTACTTCCCGGAGCCCGACCTCGTGCCGGTGGCCCCGTCGCGCGAGTGGGTCGAGGAGCTGCGGGCCGCGCTGCCCGAGCTGCCGCTGGTCCGCCGCAGCCGGCTCCGTGAGGAGTGGGACGTCTCGGCCGTCGACATGCAGGCGATCCTCAACGCCGGTGCGCTGGAGCCCATCGTCGCCACCATCGAGGCCGGGGCCGACGCGGCCTCCGCCCGCAAGTGGTGGATGGGCGAGCTGGCCCGCAGCGCCAACGAGTCGGGCAAGGCGCTCGAGGAGCTGGCGATCACGCCGCAGCAGGTCGCCCGGGTCACCGAGCTGGTCGCGAAGGGTGACCTGAACGACAAGCTGGCCCGGCAGGTCATCGAGGGCATCCTCGCGGGCGAAGGCACCCCGGACGAGGTCGTCGACAAGCGCGGCCTGAAGGTCGTCTCCGACGAGGGCGCGCTGGGCACGGCCGTCGACGAGGCCATCGCCGGCAACCCGGGCGTCGCGGACAAGATCCGCGGCGGCAAGGTGGCCGCGGCCGGCGCCCTGGTCGGCGCGGTCATGAAGGCGACCCGGGGCCAGGCCGACGCGGCTCGCGTCAAGGAGCTGATCCTGGAGAAGCTGGGCGTCAGCGAGGGCTGACCTCCGCCGACCCGACAGGGGGGATGCACCGGACCCGGTGCATCCCCCCTGCTCATGTGCTCTACAGGCGGCGCCCCACGACCCGGACGAAGCCCAGCTGGCCGCCCCGGTCGAGACGCAGCATCTCTGCGCACTGGCCGGCCATCCGGATGTGCCACTCGTCCGTGTGCTCGTCGGCGACGACCTCGCACCAGCGCAGCCAGTCGCGCCAGCCGTCCTCGAGCCAGTCGGCCGTCTCGACCTCCACGGCCCCGCTGCGGGTCCAGTGGCGACGCCACCAGGCGGCGGTGTGGAAGCACCAGAATCCGGGCTCCCAGAACGGCTTGAGGTGCTCCGGCAGCTCGACGCCGTCGATCTCCTCGCGCAACGCCGGTACGACGACACCGATCCGCCCGCCGGGCTTCAGCAGCCGCGTCAGCTCGGGCAGGTACAGATCGTTCGTGCCGAAGTACTGATAGGCGTCGACAGAGACGATCGCGTCGAAGCTGCCCTCGCCGAACGGCAGGTCGTGCGCCTCGGCGAGCACGGGCAGGACACGGTCGGCCACGCCCGCCTCGGCGATGCGCGGGGCGTTCTCGCCCGGCTTGACCCACAGGTCGGCGGCGGTGACCTGAGCGTCGTACTCCTTGGCGAGGAAGATCGACGTCATGGCGCGTCCGCAGCCCAGGTCCAGCACGCGCGAGCCGGGGCTCAGGGTGTCGAGCCCCAGAGCCGGGGCCAGCCACTCCAGCAGCCAGAGCGCGTGCGGGCCCATCTGGTTGTCGATGGTCCAGCGGGCGTCGTAGCGGTTGCTGCGCGGGTAGCGGGGGTGGCCGGTGCGGTCAGAGAGGGGGTCGTTCGGGGTCCGGGAAGTGATGTCCGACATCGGTGAACGGGCTCCTTGAGTCCTTGAGGAGGAAAGGGGATGCGTCGGAGCTCGGTCGGACCGTCAAACAATGCACCTGCTTCGGCCGGGCGGCGGGCTGCCGCGGGCGTTTCCTCGGACCGGCGGACGCTAACAGGGGGCCGCACGACCCCGCACCCGGTTTTCGTTCACGACGCGCTACCGTCTCGGCCATGAGTGGACGCGCTGATTCCGACACCGAGGCAGAGATAACGGACTCGGAGGCGGCCGCCGTTCAGGAAGCCGACCAGGACGAAGAGCCGGACGACGACGCGGACGATCCC
>NZ_JBHUQX010000123.1:0-21908 GCF_042674225.1 Streptomyces sp. NPDC056948 | reverse complement strand
GACGGGAAACTCCCGCACCAATTCGGGCATAAAGGAGCCCTGGTGCCTTAGAAGACAACCAGGGCCCCTACGCGCGCGTGCCGCTCGCTACTCGCTACTCGGCGCCGACGACGGCGACTTCGCCGATGCCGAGGGCCTCCACGGGGCCCTTGATCTGCGCCGCGTCACCGACGAGGACCGTCACCAGGCGGTCCACCGGGAAGGCGCTGACGGCCGCCGCGGTGGCCTCCACGGTGCCGGTCGCGGCGAGCTGCCGGTACAGCGCGGCCTGGTAGTCGTCGGGCAGGTGCTGCTCGACCTGGTCCGCCAGCGTGCTCGCGACGGCCGCCGCCGTCTCGTACTTCAGCGGCGCCACACCGACCAGGTTCTGCACGGCGACGTCCCGCTCGGCGTCGGTCAGCCCCTCGGCGGCGAGGGTGCGCAGCACCGTCCAGAGGTCCTGCAGGGCGGGGCCGGTGTTGGGCGTGTCCACGGAGCCGCTGATGGCGAGCATCGCGGCACCGGTCCCGTCCGGGGTGGACCTGAGGACCTGGGCGAACGCCCGCACACCGTAGGTGTAGCCCTTCTCCTCGCGCAGGACGCGGTCCAGGCGGGAGGTGAGGGTGCCGCCGAGGCAGTACGTGCCGAGCACCTGGGCGGGCCAGACGCGGTCGTGCCGGTCCGAGCCGATCCGGCCGATCAGCAACTGCGTCTGGACGGCGCCCGGGCGGTCCACGATGACGACCCGGCCCGAGTCGTCGGCGGTCACCGGCGGCACCGGCCGCGGCTCGGCCGAGGAGCCGGTCCAGGCGCCCAGCGTGTCGCCGAGCAGCTCGTCGAGGTCGATTCCGGTGAGGTCGCCGACGACCACCGCGGTGGCCGTCGCCGGGCGGACGTGCTTCTCGTAGTAACCGCGCACGGCCGGGGAGTCGATCGCGGCGACCGTGTCCTCGGTGCCCTGCCGGGGCCGCGACATGCGCGAGCCCGCCGGGAACAGCTCCTTGGAGAGCTCCTTGGCGGCACGGCGGGCGGGGTTGGCCAGCTCGTGCGGGATCTCGTCGAGGCGGTTGTTGACCAGCCGCTCGACCTCGCTGTCCGCGAACGCGGGCGCCCTGAGGGCGTCGGCGATCAGGCCGAGGCCCTTGGCGAGCCGGGAAGCGGGGACCTCGAGGCTCAGCCGGACGCCCGGGTGGTCGGCGTGCGCGTCGAGGGTGGCGCCGGCGCGCTCCAGCTCGGCGGCGAACTCCTCGGCGGAGTGCTTGTCGGTGCCCTCGGAGAAGGCCCGGGCCATGATCGTGGCCACACCGTCGAGGCCGGCCGGCTCGGCGTCCAGGGGGGCGTCCAGCAGCACCTCCACGGCGACGACCTGCTGGCCGGGGCGGTGGCAGCGCAGCACGGTGAGGCCGTTGTCGAGCGTGCCGCGCTCGGGGGCGGGGAAGGCCCAGGGCTTGGCCTCGCCCGCCTGGGGCCGGGGGTGGAAGTCCATCGTGGCGAGCTCGGTCACTTGGCCGCCTCCTCGTTCTCGTTCGTGGCCGCGGCTGCGGTGTCCTCGATGGTGTCGGCGTCCTCGCCGGTCTCGTCGGCGACGGGCTCGTAGACGAGCACCGCGCGGTTGTCGGGCCGCAGACGGGCCTTGGCGACCTCCTGGACCTCCTCCGCGGTGACCTCCAGCACGCGCTGCACGGCGGTCAGGGCGAGCTGCGGGTCGCCGAACAGCACGGCGTACCGGCACAGTTCGTCGGCGCGGCCGGAGACCGTGCCGAGCCGGTCCAGCCACTCGCGCTCCAACTGGGCCTGGGCGCGCTCCATCTCCTCGGCCGTGGGGCCCTCCTCGGCGAACCGGGCGAGCTCCTCGTCGATGGCGGCCTCGATGACCGGCACCTCCACGTCACCGGACGTCTTCACGTCCAACCACCCCAGGGAGGGCGCCCCGGCGAGCCGCAGCAGGCCGAAGCCGGCGGCCACGGCCGTACGGTCCCGCCGCACGAGGCGGTTGTAGAGACGGGAGGACTCGCCGCCGCCGAGGACGGTGAGGGCCAGGTCGGCCGCGTCGCACGCGCGCGTGCCGTCGTGCGGCAGCCGGTAGGCGGCCATCAGGGCGCGCGCCGGGACCTCCTCCTCGACGACCTCGCGGAGCTGCCCGCCGATGGTCTCCGGCAGCGCGCCGTCACGCGGCGCGGGCTTGCCGTCATGTCCCGCGACGGAGCCGAAGTACTTCTCGATCCAGGCCAGGGTCTGCTCCGGGTCGATGTCGCCGACCACGGAGAGCACGGCGTTGTTCGGCGCGTAGTAGGTGCGGAAGAAGGCGCGCGCGTCCTCCAGGGTCGCCGCGTCCAGGTCGGCCATCGAGCCGATCGGCGTGTGGTGGTAGGGGTGGCCCTCCGGGTAGGCGAGGGCGGTCAGCTTCTCGAAAGCGGTGCCGTAGGGGACGTTGTCGTAGCGCTGCCGGCGCTCGTTCTTGACGACGTCCCGCTGGTTCTCCATCGACTCGTCGTCGAGCGCGGACAGCAGCGAGCCCATCCGGTCGGCCTCCAGCCAGAGGGCGAGCTCGAGCTGGTGGGCGGGCATGGTCTCGAAATAGTTGGTGCGCTCGAAGCTGGTGGTGCCGTTCAGCGAGCCGCCCGCGCCCTGGACGAACTCGAAGTGGCCGTTGCCCTTCACCTGGGCGGAACCCTGGAACATCAGATGCTCGAAAAGGTGAGCCAGGCCGGTACGCCCCTTGACTTCGTGGCGCGAGCCGACGTCGTACCAGAGGCACACCGCCGCGACCGGGGTCAAGTGGTCCTCGGAGAGCACCACGCGCAGGCCGTTGGCCAGGCGGTGCTCGGTCGCTGTCAGGCCCCCGGAGCCTGCCTGGGCTGTGGCCGTGTGACCCATGGGCATGTACGTCCCTTCGATCGCGGTGCGGTCGTTCCAACCGCGGATTCCTGCCGGTCCTGCCACTGTATGCAAGCGCGCGAAGCGCTGGTGAAGTTCCCGGGGGGCGTACGCGGAGAGCGAGACACGGTGACCCGCCGTGCCGATCCGACGGCTCGGCGGACGTCAGAGACCGGGTCCTGGTCCCGGTTGTCAGTGCGGCGGTCCACAATGGTCGGCGTCAGATCCGGAACGCAGAGGCAAGGAGCCGGCAGCGATGGCCCGCCGCAGCACGAAGACCCCGCCGCCCGACGACTCGTACGAGGAGAGGATCCACGACAACGACGTCGTCGACGAGATGCAGGGCTCCTTCCTCGAGTACGCGTACTCGGTCATCTACTCCCGCGCCCTGCCGGACGCACGCGACGGCCTCAAGCCGGTGCACCGCCGCATCGTCTACCAGATGAGCGAGATGGGCCTGCGCCCCGAGCGCGGGTACGTCAAGTGCGCCCGCGTCGTCGGCGAAGTCATGGGCAAGCTGCACCCGCACGGCGACGCGTCGATCTACGACGCCCTCGTGCGCATGGCCCAGCCCTTCTCGATGCGCGTCCCCCTGGTCGACGGCCACGGCAACTTCGGCTCGCTGGGCAACGACGACCCGCCGGCCGCCATGCGGTACACCGAGTGCCGGATGGCCGAGGCGACGAGCCTGATGACGGAGTCGATCGACGAGGACACCGTCGACTTCAACCCCAACTACGACGGCCAGGAGCAGGAGCCGGTGGCCCTGCCCGCCGCCTTCCCGAACCTCCTGGTCAACGGCGCCTCGGGCATCGCGGTCGGTATGGCGACGAACATGCCGCCGCACAACCTGCGCGAGGTCATCGCGGCCGCCCGCCACCTGATCAGGTACCCGAACGCGGATCTGGACGCGCTGATGAAGCACGTCCCGGGCCCCGACCTGCCCACCGGTGGCCGCATCGTCGGCCTGCCCGGCATCCGGGACGCTTACGAGACGGGCCGCGGCACGTTCAAGATGCGGGCGACCGTCGCCGTGGAGACCGTGACGGCCCGCCGCAAGGGCCTCGTCGTCACCCAGCTGCCCTTCACGGTCGGCCCGGAGAAGGTGATCGCCAAGATCAAGGACCTGGTCGGCTCGAAGAAGCTCCAGGGCATCGCCGATGTCAAGGACCTCACCGACCGCCAGCACGGCCTGCGCCTGGTCATCGAGATCAAGAACGGCTTCGTGCCGGAGGCGGTCCTGGAGCAGCTCTACAAGCTGACGCCGATGGAGGAGTCCTTCGGCATCAACAACGTGGCCCTGGTCGACGGCCAGCCGCTCACGCTGGGCCTCAAGGAGCTCTTGGAGGTCTACCTCGACCACCGCTTCAACGTCGTACGGCGGCGTTCGGAGTTCCGCCGCAGCAAGAAGCGCGACCGGCTGCACCTGGTCGAGGGCCTGCTGACGGCCCTGCTTGACATCGACGAGGTCATCCGCCTCATCCGCTCCAGTGAGAACTCCGCGCAGGCGAAGCAGCGCCTGATGGAGCAGTTCTCGCTGAGCGAGGTGCAGACGCAGTACATCCTCGACACGCCGCTGCGCCGTCTGACCAAGTTCGACCGCATCGAGCTCGAGTCGGAGAAGGACCGGCTCAACGCGGAGATCGAGGAACTGACCCGGATCCTCGATTCGGACGCCGAGCTGCGCAAGCTGGTCTCCGCCGAACTGGCCACCGTCGCCAAGAAGTTCGGCACCGACCGGCGTACGGACCTGCTGGAGGCGGGCGGCACCCCGGTCGCGACCGTGCCGCTCCAGGTGGCCGACGACCCGTGCCGGGTGCTGCTGTCCTCGACGGGTCTGCTGGCCCGTACGGCGAACGGCGAGCCGTTCGCGGAGGACGCCGGCGCCGAGCGCGTGAAGCACGACGTGATCGTCTCGGCGGTGCCGGCCACCGCCCGTGGCGAGGTGGGCGCGGTCACCTCGGCGGGCCGGCTGCTGCGACTGAACGTGATCGACCTGCCCCAGCTCCCGGAGTCGATGCCGACGCCGAACCTCGCGGGCGGCGCCCCGCTGGCGGAGTTCGTCTCCCTCGAGGACGACGAGACGGTGGTCTGCCTGACGACCCTGGACGAGTCGTCGCCAGGCCTGGCGATCGGCACGGCTCAGGGCGTCGTCAAGCGCGTGGTGCCGGACTATCCGTCCCACAAGGAAGAGCTCGAGGTGATCACCCTCAAGGAGGGCGACCGGATCGTCGGCGCGGTGGAACTGCGTACCGGCGACGAGGATCTGATCTTCATCTCCGACGACGCCCATCTGCTGCGCTACCCGGCCGCGCAGGTCCGCGCCCAGGGCCGCGCGGCGGGCGGCATGGCGGGCATCAAGCTCCCGGAGGGCGCGAAGGTCATCTCCTTCACGGCGGTGGACCCGGCAGCGGACGCCGTCGTCTTCACCGTCGCGGGCTCGCGCGGCACGCTGGACGACTCCGTCCAGACGACGGCCAAACTGACCCCGTTCGACCAGTACCCGCGCAAGGGCCGCGCCACGGGCGGCGTCCGCTGCCAGCGGTTCCTGAAGGGCGAGGACTGTCTGTCCCTGGCCTGGGCGGGCCCCGTCCCGGCCCTCGCCGCGCAGAAGAACGGCACGCCGGTCGACCTCCCGGAGATCGACCCGCGGCGGGACGGCTCGGGGGTGTCCCTGGCGAAGACCGTGTGGGTGGTGGCCGGACCGGTCTAGGCGGACTCCAGCAGGTCCGGACAGGCCCTAGGCAGGCTCCGCGAGCTCCTCCTCGGTGCCCGGTACGTAGCGCAGGACGCCCCACATGCCGTGCTCGTCGGCGTGTGGGGCCTCGCTCCGGCACGCGTCCAGTTGCTTGTCGAGGGCGGCGGTGTCGATCCCGGAGCCGATGAGGACGAGCTGGGAAGGGCGTTCGTCGCCGGCCGGCCAGGGCTCCGGGTAGAAGCGCAGGAACCGTCCGACGGCGTGGACGGCGTAGCGGTTCCGGACGTCGTAGGGGCCGAAGTCGACGTACCCCTTGATCCGGTACAGCCCCTCGGGCCGGCTGTCGAGGAACTCCATCAGCCGGCGTGGATCGAGGGGCTCCCGGGAGACGAACGACAGGCTGTCGTACGCGCTGTGCAGATGCCCGGCGTGGCCGTCAGCACCGATCTCGTGCAGGTCGTCGAAGGACAGTTGCCCGACACGCTCCTCGCTCGGCCGGCAGTCGAAGAGGAACTCGGGGTCGATCCGGCCGTAGGTGGCCGGGACGACGGCCGCTCGGTCGACGAGGGACCGGACCAGCCCGAGGACGCGCTCGCCGTCCGCCGCCCGGTCGAGCTTGTTGACCACGACGAGGTCGGCCAGCGCGAGATGCCGGTCGATCTCGGGATGCCTGGCCCGGGTGTCGTCGAACTCGGCGGCGTCGACGACCTCGACGAGCCCGCCGTACACGATCCCCGGATCCTCGCTTGCGAGCACCATCCGCACGAGTTCCTGCGGCTCGGCGAGACCGCTGGCCTCGATGACGATGACGTCGATGCCGAGGGACGGCTCCGTGAGCCGCTCGAGATAGAGATCCAGTTCCCCGGCGTCGACGGCGCAGCACAGGCATCCGTTGCCGAGCGAGACGGTCGAATCGCCGAGCGCACCCGCGACGGCCATCGCGTCGATCTCGATGGCCCCGAAATCATTGACGACCGCACCGATCCGGCTGCCTCCACTGCGGTGGAGGAGATGGTTGAGCAGCGTGGTCTTTCCGGATCCGAGGAATCCGGCCAGGACCACGACCGGGATCTGCCGCGGACTCGGGCTCGGCTGGCTCACCGTGCGACCTCTCTCACGCCGACGCGTGCACCGGCTCGCGTTCTCGGCACAGGGACTGGGAATGAATGCCGAACCAGGATACGAGCCCAGGCATCGTGCAGTTGGAGGAGGCGGACATGGACGAGTGGTGGGTTGCGAGTGGGCCACCGGAGGTCAGGTCCTGCGATCGACGATGCCTTCATCTCCCTGGTGACCACATCGCCGGTTGGTAACGAAACGCTCCAGCCTTGCCAACCGGCAGACGAACTAAGCTTGACTGCCTCCCGTTCTGAGCGACTCCACAAGCGTCGTTCGCTCCGTTGAGGAAAAATGAGCGCCCCACAAGGCAGCGCTCATAGGATCCGGCAAATCGTATGCCCAGCCATACCCTTAAGGATCATGAGTGTCGTCAATTATCCGTCGGCTCGGCGCCTCCCCGCGCGAACGAGGGAGCATCTCCGGCGCGAATTGCCCCGACATCTTTGAACTGACCGACGGGAACTTCGCCGTCATCGGGACGGAAGCCACCGCCCAGTTGGAGAGCCACCTTCCGAAGGACGCCTCGCGGGCCGACTACGAGCGGATCGTCGTCATCACCCGGGAAACCCTCCTCCGCGCCAAGGCGGACATCCCGGACGCCTGATCCCGCACACGAGCACAGCCGTTGGCCCGCCGCCCTTCAGCACTGATCGCCTGCGCGCGCCCACGAGGCGCAGGCGATCGTCCACCGGCAGAACCGGTTTCCCATCCCCCTGACGGGGAAGCATCACGCAGATGCCGGGAGGGGTTGATGGATCACCGAGGCTTCAGGCGTTCGCTGTTACGGATATGCCTGTGGGGGGCGACAGGCCTCGTCGGAGCAGCGCTTGTCGGTGTCGCCTCCATCGTGATCAGCGGCTGGCTCCTCAGCGGTGTCGAGGATGCCAACGGCGGGCGCCGGGCAGCAGTGGAACGCAGCGCTGTCGGTGACTACTTCGGCGGCATCAGCGCTGTCTTTTCAGGCCTGGCCTTAATATTGCTCGTGATCACCTTGCTGTTCCAGCAAAGAGAATTACGCATGCAGCGTCAGGAACTTTCTTTGCAGCGCCAAGAGCTCATCTCCTCACGGCAGGAGCTCCGACGCAGCGCCAGAGCCGATCTCCGAGCTCTGCACATCCAGTTGACTCAGATGGCCATGGAAGATCCCACCCTGGCGAGCGTTTGGAACGACTATCCTGGCGAACCGCCGGAAGTGGTGCGCCAAAACCTGTTCGCCAACCTCACTTTCGGCCACTACTTGCTCTTCTATGAATGGGGAGACATAACCGAAGAAGAGTTACTTGAGTACGCCCGCACGCTCCTCCGAAGTCCCTTGTTCCACCGCTACTGGGAGGCTTCTCGTGGCGCGAAGGAAGGACTTTCACCGGACAGTCACGAGGGTCGACTCTTCCGAATTTTCGAGCAAGCCATCAGCGAATTTCAGAGGTCCGGAGCACCTAGCCCGCCTTGACGTGAAGCGGGCAGTCAGGCGCCCCCACTCACCTGCGGAGCCGGCCCCACATACCGCGCCACCGGCCTGATGATCTTCGAGTCCTCCGCCTGTTCCAGGATGTTGGCGCTCCAGCCCACCGCGCGCGCGGCGGCGAAGGTCGGGGTGAACATCTCTCGGGGCAGGCCGCAGAGTTCCATGACCACGCCCGCGTAGTACTCGACGTTGGTGTGGAGTTCACGGCCGGGCTTCAGCTCCGCCAGGATCGCCTCCACGTGACGCTCGACCTCCACGGCGAAGTCCACGCGCGGCCCGCCGAACGTCTGGGCGACCTCGCGCAGCATCCGGGACCGCGGGTCCTCCGTGCGGTAGATCGCGTGCCCGAAACCCATGATGCGATCCCCCGCGAGCACCCGCTGACGCACCCAGGAGTCGATCCGGTCCGGGGTCCCGATCGCGTCCAGGGTGTCCAGCGCGCGGCTGGGCGCACCTCCGTGCAGCGGCCCGGACAGCGCCGCCACCGCACCGGCGAGGCACGCCGCGACATCCGCACCGGTCGACGCGATGACCCGGGCCGTGAAGGTTGACGCATTGAATCCGTGATCAATGGTTGAGATCAGGTATTGCTCGATCGCCCGCGCGTGCTGCTCGGTGGGTACCGAGCCGGTCAGCATGTAGAGGTAGTTCGCCGCGTACGACAGGTCCTCGCGCGGCTCCACGGGGTCGAGCCCTTGCCCCAGCCGGTGCAGTGCGGTGAGCAGTGTGGGCACGGCGGCGGCCGCCCCGAGCGTGTCCCGCAGACGCTGCTCGGCGTCGACGTCGTACACGGGACGGAACCCCTTCGCCGCCCCCAGCAGCGACAGAGCCGTACGCATCCCGGCGAGCGGGCCGGAGCGCCCGCCGGCCGCCGCTATGGCCGGCAGAGCGGCTCGCACCTCGTCGGGGAGCCGCCGCAGCGCGGCGGTCTCGGCCGCGAAGGCCGCGCTCCGCCCGGCGTCCGGCAGTTCGCCGTGCACGAGCAGGTGCCAGACGTCCTCGAAGCCGCGAGTCCGCGCGAGGTCGACGGCCGAGTACTGCCTGTAGTGGTAGAAGCCCTCGAGACCGCGGACGTCACCGATCCGGGTGTCGGTGACGACGACCCCGGCGAGTCCCCGTGGCACGTCGAGAAGAGTGGCTGCGGACCTGTTGACGGACATGTCTTCCTCCCTGGACTTGATTCGACTGTCCATGATTGACTTTAGTCGTGTCAATATTGATTCAATCAATACATTAATCAATGGGCCGCTAGGCGGATACGGTGACCCCCATGCACGATCAAGAACCCGCCCCCCGCGACGCGGACAGGCGGCTGAGCACCAAGGAGGCCGCCGAGCTGCTCGGCGTGAAGCCGGAGACCGTGTACGCGTACGTGAGCCGCGGTCAGCTCAGCAGCAGGCGGGTGACCGGCGGCCGTGGCAGCACCTTCGACGCCGGGGAGGTCGAGGCGCTCGCCCGGCGCAACAGGCGGGAGGGCACGAGCAGTTCCGGATCGGGCGGCGAGCTGTCCGTACGGACCCGCATCACGCTCATCGAGAGCGACCGCTACTACTTCCGCGGTGTCGACGCGGTCGACCTGGCCGCACGGCACACCTACGAGGAGGTCGCCGAGTGGCTGTGGACCGGCCGGATGCACCCGGGCGCCACGTTCACCGCGCCGCCCGCCTCCGTCGCCGTGGCCCGCCGCGCCGTCGACGCACTGCCCGAACACGCCGCGCCCACCGATCTGCTGCGCGTCGCGACGATCGCCGCCGCGACCGCCGACCCGCTGCGGTTCGACCTGTCCGAGGAGGCCGTGCTCGGCACGGCGCGCACGCTCATTCCCACGCTCGTCGCCGCTCTGCCACCCATGAGACACGACCGCCGCGACGAGGGCCCTCTGGCCCACCGCCTGTGGACCCGGCTGTCCGGGCAGGACGCCGACGAGGCGTCCCTGCGCGTCCTGGACGCCGCTCTGGCCCTCCTCGTCGACCACGACCTGGCCGCCTCCACGCTCGCGGTGCGCGTCGCCGCGTCGGCCCGTGCCCACGCCTACGCGGCGGTCTCCGCAGGGCTGGGCGTGATCGAGGGCCCACTGCACGGGGCGGCCAGCGGGCTCGCCCACCGGCTGCTCCTCGACGTGCTCGACCAGGGCGACGCGGCGCCCGTGATCGCGGACGAACTGCGCGCCGGCCGCCGTATCCCGGGACTCGGCCACCGGCTCTACTCGGGCGAGGACCCACGCGCGCGTGCCCTGTTCGCCCTCCTGGAACAGATCCCGCGCGCGGAGCCCGCCCTGCTCGCGGCCCGCGACATCGTCGAGACCACCGCCCGCCACGCCCCGCTGCACGCCAACGTCGACCTGGCGCTCGCCGTGCTCACCACGTCCTGCGCCATGCCCTCGACCGCCGGCGAGACGATCTTCGCCGTGGCCCGTACGGCGGGCTGGATCGCACACGCCCTGGAGGAGTACGGCGAACGCCCCCTGCGCATGCGCCCGAGCGGTCTCTACGCGGGTGCGAAGCCGCCTCAGCCACTGCCGGAGTAGGGCAGGGCGGGCCCGGACGCCGCCGCGAATCAACTCAGGTTAGGCTCACCTGTGTGAGTACGTGCACGAGCGTCTCCCGGGACTTCGACGAGCCCGTTTCGGCGACCGCGGCCACCGCGAGGACCTGGCTGTTGCTGGAACAGCCCGGTCCGTGGGGTGCCAAGGCGCTCACCTCGAGCCATCTGGACCCCGCGCTGGGCCGTGCCCTGGAGACGGCCGCGAAGGACACGGGCGTGCGGATCGTGCTCATCCGCCGCCCCGGGCGCCACGCGGACCGCCGCATGCCCGCCTCGCGCCGGGTGTACGCGGCCCACACCGTTCCGGGAAACGTATGGCTGCACGGCGCCACGACCTCGGACCCGGAAAAGCTGCTCGATCTCGACTTCGCCGCCCTCGGCCGGGGCGACCACCACACGTTCGACGCGGTGCTCGGCGGCAGCCCCCACGACGGTGATCCGCTCGCCCTCGTCTGCACCAACGGCAAGCGGGACCGCTGCTGCGCCCTCCTGGGCCGGCCCCTCGCGGCCGAGCTCGCCACGTCGGGGGTCGAGGGCGTCTGGGAGGTCACCCATCTGGGTGGTCACCGCTTCTCCCCGACCGTGCTCGTGCTGCCGTACGGATACGCGTACGGCCGGGCCGAGGCCCACACCCTCAAGCAGGTCCTGCACGGCGCCGGGGAGGGGCGGATCGTCGTGGAAGGCTGCCGGGGCAGCTCGGCCTGGGAACGGCCCGGTCAGGCGGCCGAGCTCGCCGTGCGCACCGCGACCGGCGAGTATGCCGCGGAGGCGCTGAGCGTCGTGCGGACGTCGGGCGCGGCCCCGCGCTGGGAGGTGACCGTCGCCCACGCCGACGGGCGCCGCTGGCAGGTCGAGGTGGCCCAGGGCGCGGCCCTGCCGCCCCGCCCGGAGAGCTGCGGGGCGTCCGTCCTCGGTTCGCCCGCGCGGATGGACGCCGTGGCGGTGCGCGAGATGAGGATGACGACGGCGCTCGCGAGCTGACCGGTCAGCCTCAGGGGCGGCGTCGTCCCCATCACGCATTGATGCCGCGTTCGCCCGGTGCCGCCTTCGCACGCATTGATCAAGAGATCCACGCCACACCCGTTACGGCAGGTAGGCAGCCGCACGTACCTTCTTGGGTATGAGCCCCACTCCCCCCGCACGCCGCCTGCGCCTCGGCCTCCCGCGGCGGGTGTTCTCGCAGGTGCTGCTGATGCAGGTGGCGATCGCCGCGGGAGTCGCGGTCCTCGCGACCGGGCTGTTCCTCGCGCCTCTGAGCAACCAGCTCGACGACCAGGCGATGCGCCGCGCGCTCGCGATCGCGCAGACGACCGCCCAGCAGCCGGATCTCGCTCAGGACCTGAGGGACACTCCTCCCTCCCCGAACGGTCCGGTGCAGCAGGAGGCGGAACGGATCCGGAAGGCCACCCAGGCCGAGTACATCGTGGTGATGGACTGGCGCGGTGTGCGCTGGTCGCACACCGACAAGAAGCAGATCGGCGGCATCGTCTCGACCGACCCCGGCCAGGCCCTGGCCGGCAAGGAGGTCATGGAGATCGACAGCGGCACCCTGGGCCGCTCCGCCCGGGGCAAGGTGCCGCTGCGCGACAGCGACGGCTCCGTCGTCGGCGCCGTCTCGGTCGGCATCGCCTACGACAGCGTCCGGGCCCGGCTGATCCACGCGATCCCGGGGCTGCTCGCCTACGCCGGCGGTGCGCTGGCCGTCGGTGCGCTGGCCGCGTGGCTCATCTCCCGACGGGTCCACAGGCAGACCCGGGACCTGGCCTTCTCCGACATCGCGGCGCTCCTGTCGGAACGCGAGGCGATGCTGCACGGCATCCGGGAGGGCGTCGTCGCCCTGGACCGCACCGGCCGCATCCGTCTCCTCAACGACGAGGCGCAGCGGCTGCTGAGCATCGGCGACGCGGCGGTGGGCCGTTCCCCGGACGAGGCACTGGGCGCGGGTCGCACGGCCGATGTGCTGGCCGGGCGCGTGACCGGCACGGACCTGCTCACCGTGCGCGGCCAGCGCGTGCTGGTCGCCAACCGCATGCCCACCGACGACGGCGGCGCCGTGGCCACCCTGCGCGACCGCACCGAGCTGGAGCAACTGGGCCGCGAACTCGACTCCACGCGTGGTCTGATCGACGCCCTGCGCGCCCAGGACCACGAACATGCCAACCGTATGCACACGCTCCTGGGGCTGCTCGAGCTGGAGATGTACGACGACGCCGTCGAGTTCGTCGGCGAGGTCGTCGGTGATCACCGCGCCACCGCGGAGCAGGTCACCGAGCGGATCGAGGACCCGCTGCTCGCCGCCCTGCTGGTCGGCAAGGCGACCGTCGCGGCCGAGCGGGGCGTCGCCCTGTGGGTGTCGGACCGGACCCGGCTGCCCGACCGGCTGATCGACCCCCAGGGGCTGGTGACCGTGGTCGGCAACCTGGTGGACAACGCCCTCGACGCCGTGGCGGGCAAGCCGCACGCGCGCGTGGAGGTCGAACTGCGCGCCGAAGGGCGTACGGCGATCCTCCGGGTGCGCGACACGGGTCCGGGAATCCCGCCGGAGCACCGGGAGTTGATCTTCACCACCGGATGGTCTACGAAGGAGCCGCCGGCGCACCGCGAGCGGGGCATCGGCCTCTCCCTGGTGCGCAGGCTCGCCGAGCGGCAGGGGGGCAGCGCGACCGTCGACGAGGCGTACGGCGGGGGCGCGGAGTTCACCGTCGTCCTGCCCGAGGCACTCACCGAGCCGGGCCCCGAACCTGCCCTGACCGTGCCGTCAGCTCCGCAGACCGCCAAGAAGGAGTCGTGATGATCGAGGTCCTGGTCGTGGACGACGACACCAGAGTCGCGCGGGTCAACGCCGCCTACGTCGAGAAGGTGCCGGGCTTCCATGTCGCCGGCGAGGCCCACAGCGCCGCCGAGGCGCTGCTCCAGTTGGAGACGCTGCCCCGGCTGGACCTGGTGCTCCTGGACCACTACCTGCCCGACGAGACGGGGCTGGCGGTCGTCCAGGAGATGCGGCGGCGCGGCCACCAGACCGACGTGATCATGGTGACGGCGGCCCGGGACGTGTCCACCGTGCAGGCGGCGATGCGGCAGGGCGCGCTGCAGTACCTGGTCAAGCCGTTCGCCTTCGCCGGCCTGCGCGCCAAGCTGGAGGCGTACGCGGAGCTGCGCCGCACCCTCGACGGCGGCGGGGAGGCCGAGCAGGCCGAGGTGGATCGCATCTTCGGGGCGCTGTCGACCCCGTCGGAGCCCGATCTGCCCAAAGGGCACTCCCCCACCACCGCGGAGCTGGTCCGTCAGTCCCTGATGCACGCCGACGGGCCCCTGTCCGCCCAGGAGATCGCCGAGCGCACGGGGGTGAGCCGCCAGACCGCCCAGCGCTACCTGAAGCTCCTGGAGCGCACGGGACGGGCCAGGCTGACCCTCAAGTACGGGGACGCGGGCCGCCCGGAACACCGTTACGTGTGGGCGACCCGCGCCTAGCCCGGAACCGCCCGCGGGCGAGCACCCCCCTACGCTGCTCCCGCCCCGGTCAGCGACCGCACCTCGGTCTCCGCGTGCTGGGCCTCGTCCGGGACCTCCGCCGAGGTGACCGTGCCCAGCCAGCCCGCGAGGAACCCCAGCGGGATCGAGACCAGGCCCGGGTTCTGCAACGGGAAGTACTGGAGGTCGACGCCCGGGAACAGCGAGTCCGGGGTGCCCGAGACCACCGGTGACAGCACCACGAGCACCACGGCCGGAACGAGACCGCCGTAGACGGCCCACACGGCGCCACGTGTCGTGAAGCCGCGCCAGAACAGGGAGTAGAGCAGCACCGGGAGGTTCGCCGACGCGGCGACGGCGAAGGCGAGACCCACCAGGAACGCCACATTGAGATCCCGCGCCAGCAGGCTGAGGGCGATCGCCACCACGCCCACTGCGACGGCCGCGACCCGGGCCACCGCCACCTCGCTGCGCGGCTTGCCGCCCCGCCGCCGCAAGGACGCGTACAGATCGTGGGCCACCGAGGCCGAGGACGCGAGCGTGATCCCGGCGACCACGGCGAGGATGGTGGCGAACGCCACCGCGGCGACGATCGCGAAGAGAACTGTTCCTCCTGTGGACCCGGCACCACCGCCCAGATCGAGCGCCAGCAGCGGAACCGCCGTGTTCCCGGCCGCGTTCGACCCGCGCACGGCCTCCGGCCCCACGATGGCGGCGGCGCCGAAGCCGAGCACGATCGTCATCAGGTAGAAGCCGCCGATGAGTCCGACGGCCCAGACGACCGAGCGGCGTGCGGCGCGCGCGGTGGGCACCGTGTAGAAGCGGGACAGGATGTGCGGCAGCCCGGCCGTACCCAGCACCAGGGCCAGTCCCAGACTGATGAAGTCGAAGCGAGCGGTCCAGTCCCCGCCGTACTTCAGCCCGGGCGCCAGGAACGCCTTCCCATGACCGCTGCGCTCGGCCGCCGTGAGCAGCAACCGGTCCAGGTCGCCGTGGAAACGCATCAGGACGAGCGCCGTCAGCGCGATGGTGCCGCCGAGCAGCAGAACGGCCTTGACGATCTGAATCCATGTGGTCGCCCGCATCCCTCCCAACGACACATAGATCACCATGAGCGCGCCCACACCGATGACGGTCCAGGCCCGCGCCGCCTCGCTCGTACCCCCCAGCAGCAGCGCCACCAGGCTGCCGGCGCCGACCATCTGCGCCACCAGATACAGAACGGACACGGTGACCGAGGAGGTTCCCGCCGCGATCCGTACCGGCCGCTCCCTCATCCGCGCCGCCACGACGTCGGCGAGCGTGAACCGGCCGCAGTTGCGCACCAGTTCGGCGACGAGGAACAGCACCACAAGCCAGGCCACGAGGAACCCGACGACATAGAGCAGCCCGTCGTAGCCGAACAATGCGATGAGCCCGGTGACCCCCAGGAAGGAGGCGGCGGACATATAGTCGCCCGCGAGGGCAAAACCATTCTCCATGGGTGAGAAGAGCCGCCCGCCCGCGTAGAACTCCTCCGCCGAACCACGCCGTTTGCGGCTCACCCACGTCGTGATCGCCAGCGTGACCGCGACGAACGCGCTGAACAGCAGCAGCGAAAGCGTCTGGTGTTCCCCCGTCACGAGACACCGCCGTTCGCTCCGCGCGTCAGTTCCTGTGTGTCCCAGCGCAGTTCGAGCGCCGCCCGGTCCCTACGCAGCCGCGCGTGCCGCGCGTATGCCCAGGTGAGCAGGAACGTGGTCAGGAACTGCCCGAGCCCCGCGGCCATCGCCACGTTTACCGCTCCCGCCACGGGCCGGGCCATCAGCTCCGGAGCGGTCGTGGCAGCCACGACGTAGCCCACGTACCAGGCGAAGAAGGCCACGAAGGCCGGCACCACGAACCTCCGGTACCGCCTCCGCACCTCCTGAAAGGCGGCACTGCGCTGCACCTCCAGGTACACCTCGGCCGGCGCGGCCCCGGCCTCGCCCTCCCTTCGCGCCGACGGCACCACCGCCGGAGCGACCCCGGCACCGGCCGACTCGCCCCAGCCGGAGGCGAGGGCGTCGTACCAGGGGTCGTCGTACCTGAGGTGCCCGGCCTCCTCGGCCGGGACCGGGTCATGAGCGTCGAGAGGCTCGACCCAACTTTCCTGACCGGCCCCGCTTCCGCGGGGACGGCCCTTGCTTGGCTGCATGCCCAAGGATGGACAGAACGGGAAGATCCCCGACTCTTCTTCCCATTCCTCTTCACCCCTTCAGGTGACTCAACCCGCTGGTGGCCGTACGAGTCCCTTCCCATAGGCGTAACGCACCGCCTGGGCACGGTCCTTGATCCCCGCCTTGGCGAAGAGGTTGTTGATATGGGTCTTCACGGTCGCCGTGGAGACATGCAGTCTGCGGCCGATCTCCTGGTTGCTGAGCCCGTCGGCGATGAGGACCAGCACCTCCGTCTCCCGCACGGTGAGCCCGTCCGGCGCCTCGGCAGGCGCCGCCGGTCTCGGCTCCGCCAGGCGCTCCAGCAGCCGTCTCTGGATGCTCGGCGAGAGCCCTGCCTGCCCGGACAGCACGCTGTGCACGGCCCGCACGATCTCGTCTCCGTCCGCGTCCTTCGTGAGATAGCCGCGTGCTCCGGCAGCCAGTGCCGGGAACAGGGACTCGTCGTCCGCGTACGTCGTGAGCACCACGACCTGCGTCCCGGGGTGCTGCGCGCGGATCCTGCGGGTCGCCTCCACTCCGTCGCAGCGGGGCATGCGCAGGTCCATCAGCACCACGTCCGGGGCCAGTTCGGCGACGAGCCGCACCGCCTCCTCACCGTCTCCGGCAGCGCCGACCACCTCGATCCCGGGCAGCAGACCGAGCAGCATCACGATGCCCTCGCGCACCACGGTCTGGTCGTCCACGACCACCACCCGAGCGGGCTTCCGCTCGGCCTCATGCGTCATACCGGCACCTTCAACGTCACCACGAACCCCTCCTCGCCGGGCCCGGCCTCGAGCGAGCCGCCCAGCAGCTCGGCACGCTCTCGCATGCCCAGCAGACCGTACCCGGCGCCCGTCCGGGTCAGTTCGCCCGGCGAGCCGCCCGAGTCCCGCACATCGAGGGTCACTTCGTGCGGACGGTAGTCCAGCCTCAGACGCACCCTGGCCCCCCGAGCGTGCTTGCGGACGTTGGTCAGAGCCTCCTGGGCGGCTCTGCGCACGGCCTGCGAGGCCTCGGCCGGCAGCGCCCTGCGTTCACCCGTGACGGTGATCTCGGCGCCGTCGGCCGAACCCACCAACTGATTCAGGAAGTCCTCCAGCGGGGTCAGCTCCCCCCGCAGGGCCGAGAGCGCCTGCCGGGTCTCTGAGAGTCCGCCGCGCGCCATCTCGCGTGCCGCTACCACTCGTTCGAGCACCTGCTTCCGTTCCCCTCCGCGCTCGATCAGCAGCCGGGCCGCCTCCAGGTGCACGAGCTGGGCCGAGAGGCTGTGCGCGAGCACGTCGTGGATCTCCCGCGCTATGCGGGCCCGCTCAGCGAGCGCCGCCGTCTCCGCCTCGGCCGCGCGTGCGGCCCGCTCCTGGGCGAGCAGCCGCTGGGCGCTGCCACGGGCCTCGGCGTCGAGACGCAGCGTGTATCCGGCGAGGGCGAGGCCGACTCCGGTGACCACGGCCGTCAGTATGTCGTCGTTGTCGACGGCCCCGTACGAACCGAGTGCGACTCCGGCTGCGGTGAGGGCGACGGCCGGGGGAAGCCGTTCCAGCGCCGAGACGGCGCACCCGCACCACATGACCAGTGCCGCCACCTTGAACCCCGACATATGGGCCGCGACGGCAAGACCCTGGAGCAGCGCGAGCGATGCCAGCGACGGCCACAGGCGGTGCTGGAGTGTGGTCCGGAAGAAGGCCCAGGCGAGCATTCCCGCCAACAGCACTCCGCCGGCGCCGGCAGCCGCCCTCCAGCCGCCCGCATGACCGTCGGAGAAGGCACCCCACAGCAACAGGCCGAGGACCAGGGCCCTCACCGTCCAGGCCAGCATGCAGCGGGAGCGTGAGATTCCCTCGCGGCTGAGCGCCTCCCGGGAAGGCCAGCGCGTCCAGGCGTTCTGCTTCACACGAGCTCCTTCCCCGCAGGTCGGGCCGCGCTTTCACGGTACGCCCCGCTCATGCTCGCGGCAGGGCGCGGCGACTGACCACGCCAGGCCAGGATTCCGGCCCGGACGAGGAGGGTTCCGGCCAGCCCCAACAGCAGGGCCGAGCTGTCCTGGTGAACGCCCACCTCGGCCCCGAGCACGAAGAGGCCGACGCGCAGTCCGATGCCGACGACCCAGACGGCGGCGCTCGCCATGCTGCTCTTGCTCCACACGGTGCCGTCCGGCTCCACCCATATGCGAGTGGTCCAGGCCCAGCCGGCTCCGGTGGCCAGGCCGACGAGCAGTTCGGCGCCGAGCAGGAGCACCGAGGCCGTGTGGTGATGCGGATCGAGTATGCCGGGCTCGCGCAGCGCGACGACGGCCAGGATCGCGGGCAGGAGCCACCAGCGGCGCTCGCTGTCTATCCGGCTCACGCGGAACTGACGGGCGATCACCACTACGGCAACAGCCACGATCACCAACGCGTCGACGAGCCCGGACATCACGACCTCCGTGAGCGAGAAGGGGGTTGCCGGCAGCGAGTGCCGCCGACGCCTTCGAACCTACGGAAATCTCCAGGCCACAGGATCGGAGCCAGGGTGGATCGCGGGTGGATTCCCGACCGGGCACCTCTCCACCTGCGGGTGGAGAGACACCTCGGGCAAGGCCGGGTCGTGTCCGAACGGCGCATTCGGACACCGCTGGTGCCGCACCTGGACCAAGGCGGCACAGCGATGTCCACCAGCGGTTCACGTCGGTCACCGACGGACGCCCCGCCCCTGCCCGGCTACCGCCCGGCGCAGCGGCTACGCATCGATCCGCGACCGGTCCAGCGTCGCCGCCGAGTTGGAGATGAACTCCTTGCGCGGTGCGACGTCGTTGCCCATCAGCAGGTCGAAGACCTGCTCGGCCGCCTCCAGGTCGGAGAGGTTGATCCGGCGCAGAGTGCGGTGGCGCGGGTCCATGGTCGTCTCGGCCAGCTGGTCGGCGTCCATCTCGCCGAGACCCTTGTAGCGCTGGATCGAGTCCTTGTAGCGGACGCCCTTGCTCTGGAACTCCATGAGCTTGTCGCGCAGTTCCCGGTCCGAGTACGTGTAGACGTACTTGTCCTGACCCTTCTTCGGCTGGACGATCTCGATGCGGTGCAGCGGCGGCACCGCCGCGAAGACCCGGCCGGCCTCGACCATGGGCCGCATGTAGCGGTGGAACAGGGTCAGGAGCAGGGTGCGGATGTGCGAGCCGTCGACATCGGCGTCGGTCATCATGATGATCTTGCCGTAGCGAGCCGTGTCGATGTCGAAGGTCCGGCCCGATCCGGCCCCTATGACCTGAATGATCGCGCCGCACTCGACGTTCTTCAGCATGTCCGTCACGGACGACTTCTGAACGTTGAGGATCTTGCCCCGGATCGGCAGCAGCGCCTGGAACTCGGAGTTCCGGGCGAGCTTCGCCGTACCGAGAGCGGAGTCGCCCTCGACGATGAACAGTTCACTGCGGTCGACGTCGTCGCTGCGGCAGTCGGCGAGCTTGGCCGGCAGCGAGGAGGACTCCAGGGCCGTCTTGCGCCGCTGCGCGTCCTTGTGCTGGCGGGCGGCGATGCGCGTACGGGCCGCGGCGACGGCCTTCTCCAGCACGACACGGGCCTGCTGTGCGGCGTCCCGCTTCGTGGAGGTCAGGAACGCCTTGAGCTCCTTGGTGACCACGTTGTTCACGATCCGGCGGGCCGCCGAGGTGCCGAGCACCTCCTTGGTCTGCCCCTCGAACTGCGGCTCGGCGAGGCGCACGGTGACGACCGCGGTGAGGCCCTCCAGGGCGTCGTCCTTGACGACGTCGTCCTCGGCGACGCGCAGGAGCTTCTTGGTGCGCAGCACCTCGTTCATCGTCTTGGCGACGGCCTGCTCGAAACCGGCTACGTGCGTACCACCCTTGGGGGTGGCGATGATGTTCACGAACGACTTGAGCGTCGTGTCATATCCCGTGCCCCAGCGCATCGCGACGTCGACGCCGAGTTCGCGAGTCACCTCGGTGGGCGTCATCTGGCCGTGGTCGTCCAGGACGGGGACCGTCTCCTTGAAGGTGCCCTGTCCGGAGAAGCGGAGGACGTCGCAGACCGGCTTGTCGCTCGCCAGGTACTCGCAGAACTCGCTGATGCCGCCGTCGAAGCGGAAGGACTCCTCGCCCTTGCTGCCGCCCTCACCGAGCCCGAGCTCGTCGCGCACGACGATGGTCAGGCCGGGCACCAGGAACGCCGTCTGGCGGGCCCGCTGGTGCAGCGTCTCCAAGGCGAGCTTGGCGTCCTTGAGGAAGATCTGGCGA
This sequence comes from Streptomyces sp. NPDC056948, assembly GCF_042674225.1. NCBI lineage: Bacteria > Bacillati > Actinomycetota > Actinomycetes > Kitasatosporales > Streptomycetaceae > Streptomyces > Streptomyces sp. NPDC056948. Next base: position 1,350 of record NZ_JBHUQX010000123.1, on the reverse strand, counting down.
TCGGCCCAGTACCGCACGCGCGTGCCGGTGCGGCTCTTCGGGATCTTCTTGGCCTTGCGCAGCCCGCCCTTGGCCTCGAACTTGGCGTCCGGGCCGTTCCCGGCGAACGCGCCGGGGACTCCGCGCCGGAAGCTGATGGCGTGGGTGTGCCCCCCGCGGTCCACCTCGATGTCCAGGCGGGCGGAGAGGGCGTTCACCACGGAGGCGCCGACGCCGTGCAGGCCGCCGGAGGCGGCATACGAGCCGCCTCCGAACTTGCCGCCGGCGTGCAGCTTGGTCATGACGACCTCGACACCGGAGAGGCCGGTCTTGGGCTCGACGTCGACCGGGATACCCCGGCCGTTGTCCCGGACCTCGACGGATCCGTCGTCCTGGAGGATGACCTCGATGTGGTCGCAGTAATCGCCCAGGGCCTCATCGACGGAGTTATCGATGATCTCCCAGAGGCAGTGCATGAGACCGCGGCTGTCGGTCGACCCGATATACATGCCCGGGCGCTTGCGCACGGCCTCGAGCCCCTCAAGGACGAGCAGGTGCCGCGCGGTGTAGTTGGAACCGTCCCGGTCTGCTCCTGCCAGCAGAGCTGTGGACGGCACGGACGTTTCGGCGGTCACGCGGTTCGCTCCTCGCTGAATTTCAGATGGGGCCCTCATGGGTAAGGGCGCGACTTCAGTCACCGGTGAGAGGGTACCGAGGCCTGGTAGAGCCGTTGTAACGCCACCCTCGTCAGAGACTCAGACTAGTCCAGACTCGCATGCGTGTTCGATCCCTCGATGGAGTGAAGTACACATCACGTTCCCTTCCAGGCATGAACCATTTAGGCTCCGGGCACGTCCTCATGAACAACCGGCAACCCAGCCGGGAGGACCGACCACCGATACAACGCGAAGCCCCGTAAGACACATAGACACGCAATACGGCACATTCGCCGCCAACCGGCAGCAGACAGCCGCCTCGCAAGATTTTTTTGAGGAAAAGCCACGAGCGGGAACGTTTTATGGCTGGTTGGATGTTGACCCTGGTACGACAGCTCGTCGAGCTAGAGAAGAGGCGACGTGACTACTGTTCTGACCCCCGCGAGCCACCTGACGGCCGCTGATCGCTGCGACCGCTGCGGCGCCCAGGCGTACCTGCGCGTCGTCCTGCTCAGCGGCGGAGAACTGCTCTTCTGCGCCCACCACGGTCGCAAGTTCGAGCCGGAACTCAAGAAGATCGCCGCTGAGATACAGGACGAGACGGAGCGGCTCACGACCGTTCCCGCGACCGCCTCCGAAGATGAGCGCTGACACCTCGCGTCCGACGACGAGCCAGCCCGGCACAGGCCGGTGAATGGGCGGCTGCCTCTGAGAG
>NZ_JBHUQX010000122.1:0-21938 GCF_042674225.1 Streptomyces sp. NPDC056948 | reverse complement strand
CCGATCGTGGTCCGGGGCATTCGAGGAGCCCGACAAGGGCGCGCGGCTGCTACCGGAGCGCGCCCGTGTCCTTGGCGCTTTCCGGGCGCCGTCGCTCCCGGACCAGTGAGATCGCGATCACCAGAGCGGCCACGAGCAAGGAGAGCAGTACCTGGCTCCGTCCGCCGCCCTCCTTGTCGTCGGTGAGCATGTAGACGAGCACGAACGAGATCATCGCGATCGTCACCCACGTCAGATACGGGAACAGCCACATCCGGACGACGAGCTTCTCCGGGTTCTCGCGCAGGATGATCCCCCGCATCCGCAGCTGCGAGAAGCAGATGACCAGCCACACGAAGAGCGCGACCGCGCCGGAGGAGTTCAGCAGGAACTGGAACACCGTGTCCGGCCACAGGTAGTTGAAGGCGACCGCCACGAAGCCGAAGGCCACGGAGGCCAGGATCGCGGGCTGCGGGACACCTCGCGCGTTCGTCCGTACGAAGGACCGCGGGGCGTCGCCACGCTGCCCGAGGGAGAAGGCCATACGAGAGGCGGTGTAGAGGCCGGAGTTGAGACAGGACAGCACGGCGGTCAGCACGATGAAGTTCATGATCTCGCCGGCGTGCGGGATGCCGATCGAGTCCAGGGCCGCGACGTACGACCCCTTCTTCTCGATCGCGGGGTCGTTCCAGGGCAGCAGGGAGACCACGACGAGGATCGAGCCGAGGTAGAAGATGCCGACCCGCCAGATCACGCTCCGGGTGGCCTTCGCGACCGCCCGCCGCGCGTCCGGGGACTCGGCGGCGGCGAGGGTGACGATCTCGCTCCCCATGAAGGAGAAGACGACCAGCAGGATGCCGGTGAGGATCGTTCCGGAGCCGTTCGGCAGGAAGCCGCCGTGTTCGGTGAGGTTGCCGAAGCCCGTCGCGGCGTGGTCGGAGCCGGGCAGCACACCGAAGATCGCCAGGCCGCCGAGGATGATGAAGCCTCCGATGGCGACGACCTTGATGCCTGCGAACCAGAACTCGAACTCGCCGAAGGAACCGACCGAGATCAGGTTGGTGGCGGTGAGGACCACCATCACGATCAGCGCCCAGGCCCACTGCGGCACGGCCGGCACCCATCCTTCCAGGATCACGGCACCCGCCGTCGCCTCCACGGCGAGCACGACGACCCAGAAGAACCAGTACAGCCAGCCGATCGAGAACCCGGCCCAGCGGCCCAGCGCCCGGTCCGCGTAAGCGGAGAAGGAGCCGGAGGTCGGGTAGGCCGCGGCCATCTCGCCGAGCATCCGCATCACGAACACGACCAGGGCCGCGACCAGCGCGTACGACAGCAGGATGCCGGGCCCTGCGGCGGCGATACCGGAGGCGGAGCCCACGAACAGGCCGGCGCCGATCACACCACCGATGGCGATCATGGACAGATGGCGGTTCTTGAGACCGGCCTTCAGACCTGCCTGCTCCGGGGACTGACCGTCGGCAGGTGGGGCGGTGTCAGGGGCCGGAGCATCTGGGGGACGTGTGGTCATGTCGACATCCATCCGTTGAGTGGTTGGGAAGCCGTGTGGGGAGTGGCTGCCGTGGTTGCTGGGGCATCGCCTCGACGGCGGGGACGAGCAGGCCGGTATGGCAGGGGGAGGGCCATGGCCTCGAAGGTTCCGCGAGCGTTCAGGGTGCGGGGCGCGGTATCCGGATGCCGTGCAGGTGATGGGGTCGTCACCACACGTCCGCGCTGCGCTCCGCCTCCTCATGAGAGGCGGTCCGTTTCACTTGCGGGAGGAGATTTGCGCCAGCGTATGAGGAGTCATGGGGCGGCGGGCTTGTCCAGTACGACGAAGTAGTCGCCGATGGCTGTACGGCCCGACAATGCGGAAGGGAAGCGGGATCAGGAGCCGGGCGGCAGCCGCAACTGGAGCATGGCGAGCAGACGCTGGTCAGGACGGCTCAGGTCGAGACCGGTCAGCTCCTCGGCCCGGCGAAGGCGGTAGCGCAGCGTGTTGGGGTGCACATGCAGCTGGGCGGCGGCCGCCCGTACGTCACCGAAGGAATTCAGGTAGGTCAGCAACGTCTCCGCCAGGCGTCCCTGGTGCCGACTGTCGTGGGCGACAAGGGCGGTCAGCCGTGGATCCCGTATCTCGGGATGGCCGGAGAGCAGCGTCAGCACTTCACTGACCAGTACTTCCGACTGGATGTCCGGCAACGCGGCGACCGCGGTGCGTACGTCGGCTCCCAGCATGGCATCGAGGATGCGGTCGGCCTCCCGGCGCGACTCCGTGACGTCGCCGAGCGTGGACACCACGCAACCGACCGAGCCACGCAGCGGCAGGCCCAGGTGTCGGCGTACGGCGTCGGTGATCTCCTGACCCCAGCCGCGCAGCGTGTCTATGTCGATGCTGCGCGGCAACTGGGGCAGGAGCACGTAGATGCGGGGATCGACCTGCGTGACCAGCGCGCTGCGGTGCCGGGCGGCTATGTGCACGGAGACCAGGTTGGTGACTTCGGCATGGGTCAGCTCCGCTGCGGCGACGACCTCCGCGGTTCCGTACGAGAAGCCGAGGACGGCGGCCGGGCGGGTCGCGTCGAATCCCAGGTGGGTGGCCAGCGGCTGTGGCCCGGTGTTCCCCTCCAGCAGTCCGGCCAGCAGGGTTCGGGTGAACGTCAGGTTCTCCGAGAGCTCCCGGCGGCGGCGCACCAGATGGAGCGCGGCGACCCGGGCGGCACCCAGCAGTGCCTGACCTGAGCGTTCGGACAGCGGTGTCGAGCCCTCCTGCACCCAGATGGTCCCCAACTGCCGGTCCCCGGACCGGATGGCCACCGCGAGCCGACGGCGGATCCCCAGCTCGGGGTGACTGTCGATGCTGATCACCTCGTCGCTGGAGTGCAGGTGCTGGAACACACCCCACTCGCGCAGCTTCGCCAGGTACGCCTCCGGTCCCTGCCAGCCGAGGATGGAACGCCGCCGCAGGTCGTCGATCTCGTCGGAGTCGGTGGAGCGGGAGTACGCCAGCACCCGGTTGGCGGCGTCCTCGATGCTGACGATGCCGCTGGTGAGGATGGCGGTGGTCTGGGCGAGCGAGAACAGGTCGCTCTCCTCGGCTTCGCCGATGTGGCCCGGCGGCGCGTCGTCGAGGGCGGCGCGGGCCAACGCGTTCACCTGTTCCCAGCGTGCTTCGCCGCGCAACGAGAGCAGGGCGACCCCGGCCTCGGTGGCGGTCTCGCTGAGTGCCGCGGCCTGGCCGGGACCGTCCAGTTTGACCACGACGCCGGCGGCTCCGTCGCGCCCGGCGGCCCGCAGCGCGGGATAGGCGGCTCGGCCACGGGCACCGATGACGAGAACCAGCTCGCCCGGCTGGGTGGTCGGCGGCTCCTCGGGATCGAGCAGGGCCACGCCACGGATCTCGACGTCCAGTCCGGCGGGAGCGGCCTGCACCTCCACCAGCGAATCGCCCAGAGCCATCAGCAACTCGCGCAGGCTGATGCTCGCGGGAAGCGGAGTTATCTCGGCCGGATCCATGATCGTCGCCTTTACTGGGAGCCACGCCGGAGCCCTGATGTTATCTGTCCGGCGACGAGCACCTCCCTGGAGCATGTGCGGACCGCGGCGCGTACGACGGCACGAGGTCTTTCGAGCTGGAGTATGAGCAGGCGGCTCGTAGGGCTCGGTCGTTCTTGCCCTACCAGCCCGCTGCTCGACGGCCCTGGTGTCGTTGCTCTGTCTGATCGACGATGTGCAGTGGCTCGACCGGCATCCAGGTGCCGGCTTCCTGGCCGTCGGCAGCGCGAGACGGCACCCACTGATCGAGGCACCGGACCGATCATGGTCCGGGGCCTTTGTCGCTGAGTCTGACGTGCCTCAGCCGGCGGCCTTGGCGATGATGCGGTCCATTTCCTCTTGGCCAAAGGCCCGCAGGGTCGTGGTACGGACGTTGCCCACTCCGCCGAGTTGGAGGAGAGCCGCGGTGGCGGTTTCGTCGTCGGGCGCTTCGACAACGGCCACCAGGTCGTACAGTCCGACGGTCCAGTAGATGTTCAGGAGCTTCGCCCCGAGCTTCTGTACCCCCGAAGCGAAGGCGTCGGCACGCTTCGCGGTGTCCTTGTAGTTCCGGATCCCTTGATCGGTCCAGTTCAGCAACGTGACATACGTCGGCATGATCTTTTCACCTTCGTGAGGGAACACATCGCGACGCCAATCCTGGGCACAAACGCCGAAACCCGCACGATGTGCGCACCCGAGCGAGTAATGCCGGTGCGGCTCAGGGCTTCTTCGTGGCCGACCGCTGTGTGTTCTTGTTCTTGTTCTTGGTCGTGCTCGTCGTGCTGGTCCGAGCGGCCTTGGTGGGTGGCTTCTTTCGCTTCGGGGTTGCGGCTGTGGTCTTCCGCGAGGGCTGGGGCCGGGTCGGGGTGGTCGGCCAGGTGAGTTCGATTTCCAGCTCGATCTCCCCGTTGTCGATCTCGACCTCTATTTCGCTGCGGAGATCGTCGGGGATGCGCAGGCTCAGCGTTCCGGGGCTGAGTTCCAGCTCGGCATCGCCGCCTTCTCTCAGGGCGGCTGCGAGTGCCGTGAGCTGGTCGGCCGCCTCCAGGCGTGTCAGCGAGCGCTTCTGCTCAAACTTGAGATCTGCCATGCGGGTCTCCGATCCGGCACAAAAGGCTGGACAAGGCCCATTCTGGTGCCATGTGCGGGATGGGACATCCTGGTGGCCGGGCGAAGCGCGCGAACGGCCTGTGACCTGGGCAGTTACTCGGTGACTCGGTCGGCGTGGCGATGGGTCACCCTCCACTCACCGTCCTCGCGGCGGTACACCTGGGTGGCGCGCAGCGTGTAGGTGCGTGGCTCTCCGTCGACGGAGGCGGAGGCGTGTTCGAGGCCGACCGTGTAGGCCATGTCTCCCGAGACGTCGTACGCCCGCAGTTCGAACACGTACGACGTGCAGTCGGAGAAGCTCTTTCCGAGGGTGGTGCCTTCATCATGCGCCTGTTGATCAGGGGCGCCCACTCGGCGGCATGAGCGCCGTGTGCCGCGCGTCGGGCATGTTCTCGGGGGCGCGGCGGCGCTTCCAGTACGCGACGGTCAGTGCGGCCAGCAGCGGGCCCCAGAGAATCAGGGGCGCGTAGCAGGCGTAGAACCAGGCGGTCCCCCAGCCGCCTGCCTCGCCGGGGGAGTCGGCGGGCAGGGCGTCGCCGCGGATCGTGGTGCCCAGGATCTGGGTGACGAGGCTCAGGGCGGTACCGAGCGTGAGGATCGTGGCGCCGGTGGCTGACGTGATGACCGTTGCCCTTGTCGGCACCCGTCGGCCTCCGAGGAGAGGTATCCAGTGCGGGAACACCTCGCCCCAACGGGCGATCAGCCCGATCGCCGTGAACGCGAGGGCTTCGGAGAGGACCGACAGGAAGACGATGTACGCCTGCTCGCCGGGGCCGATTCCGTCGTCGAGTACGGCCGGCAGGCGCCAGATGCTGGAGGGCAGGACGGTCAACGGTACGGCGTAGGCGAGTAGTTGTATCTGTCGAGACACTCCGGCGGTGGGCTTGTGGGCCGCCTGCCATGCGGTGCGGAGTCGCCCGGGGCGGGTCGCTGTCGGGGTCTCGGCGTGCGGGAGCGGCTGCATACGCGGTCCTCGGTCGGGTGGGCTGGTGGCCGGTCGGGTTCCGTCACGAGCGTCGCAGTCGCGGGGGCCACCGAGGATCGACCCGTGGGGCCAACTCGGCTCCGCCGTGCGGGGGATGGAGCGTGCGCCCAGAGGGTGGGTGGCGGCGGAGTGTCGGACCTGCCCTGAGGCCGCCCTCTAGAGGGTTCCGCCGGGGTTCCTCAGCCTCCGGGGCCTTGGGGGCCTTCGCCTGGTCACGCTCGGCGCATCGGGCTTCTTGAAGCATGCCGTGATGCGAGCCCGCAGGGCTTCGACCGTCTCCTGTCGGGCGGCGACCACGTCATCGGCCAACGCACCGGCCAGCGGGCCGATATCGCAGAAGGTGCTGCTGATGACGCGGGCGAGCACTCCGCCCAGGCTGGCGTCCCGCACTCCGCATGCGACCAGTTGCCTGTACGCGTAGCCGATCTCGCTGTCATCGGCCCGGGCGACTTCAGCCTGCAGGGCGGGTGCGACCTCCTGCGGCGGGGTGACCAGGTCCTTTTCTATGCACACCTTCCACACGCCGGAGCGGAGACAGATGGCCAGCTTCTTGCAGTGCTGGGCGAGCGAAGCGACGTCGAGCGGGTCTCCCAGCCCTTCCGTCCAGCCAATGCCGTCTCGCAGAACGGCAAGCGCGTCCCCGAGTGCCCGCACGTTCTCAGCAGGAGGCGGCGCTTCGCTCTGCACCTTCCGGGCGGCGACCAACAGGCCGGCGGCGAGCTTGTCGATGTTCACGGGCTTGCCACCCGAAGTGGTCATGCTGTGGGCCCCTCCCCCTACGCCGACCATCCGGCGTGCTTCTCATAGTGGTGGGGAGGGTGGTTGATCGCCAGAGGGCGTTCAGTCCGTGCCGAGGCCGTCGATCAGGCGGTTGAGGAAGCGGGTGAAGGTGGCTTCGGGGGTCAGGGGGCGGGTGGGGGCCGCGAGGGCTTCGGCGAGTTCCGGGTGGTGGCCGTCCGCGGCGACGGTCGCGAGGTAGCGGGCCTCGGCCGCCGCCCGGTCGGGGGAGCCGGCGGCTGCCGCCTGGGTGAGTTCGTGGGTGACGTGTCCGGCGACGAAGGCCGTGAGCTGGGCGAAGACCTCCAGCTTGGCCGCCCCGTCCAGGCCCGTGGGGCGCAGGGCGGTGAGGGCGTGTTCCAGGAAGGCCAGGGTGTTGGGGCCGAGGCTGCGGCGGGTGGACAGGGCGGTGGGCAGCCAGGGGTGGCGCAGCATGTTGGCGCGCTGGAGGTGGGCGATGCTCTTCAGGTCGGTGCGCCAGTCGCCGGTGAGAGCGGCCGATGCGGGGAGTTCGCCGCTGACGTGGTCGACCATCAGCTCCAGCAGGGTGTCCTTGTCGGGGGCGTAGCTGTAGAGCGACATGACACCGGCGCCGACCTGTGCGGCGACCCGTCGCATGGTGACCGCTTCGAGGCCTTCCGCGTCCGCCAGGGCCACTGCGGCCGTCGTGATGGCTTCTCGGCTGAAGGCAGGCCTGCGGCCCCTGCGGGCCCGGGGCTGGGACTGGGACTGGGGCTGCTGGTGGGTCAGCCACAGCTCTTGCGGGTCGCGGCCCGTGGTGCCGGACCCGTCCTCACGCGTCACGGTTTCGTACTCCTGTTCGCCGAGGGCTCGCCGAGGCCACTGTCGTCGTCATCCAAGCATCCTCTATTCTCGTACAACGTACGGAAAATCGAGGAGGGGAACCGACCATGGCCTCACGCACCCACGACCCCGCGGCTCAGCCGGCCCGGACGCCGTCCGCCCGGAAGCCGCCGCTGTCCTCGCGGATGATGAGGGCGATCTGGCGCGGGCTTCCGGACAAGCGGTACGACGTCGGGTGGGAGCCGGGGGTGGAGGTGCCGGCCGCCGATGGCAGTCCGCTGGTCACGGACCACTACTTCCCCCGTACGGACACGGACGGCGATTTCCCCACCCTTCTGGTCCGCTCGCCGTACGGCAGGGGTCTGCCCTGGTCCCCGCAGTACGGCATCCTCTTCGCCGAGCAGGGCTTCCATGTGATCCTGCAGAGCTGCCGCGGCACCGGCGGCTCGGGCGGTGCGTTCGATCTGTGGCGCAACGAGGCCGCCGACGGCCGGGCCACCGTGGCGTGGCTGCGCGAACAGCCCTGGTTCAACGGGACGCTGGGGACCATCGGCCCCAGCTACCTGGGGTACGTGCAGTGGGCCCTCGCCCTGGACCCGCCGCCGGAGCTGAAGGCGATGGTGGTGCAGGTCGGTCTGCACGACCCGTACGCCCTGTTCTACGCGGACGGTGCCCTGCGGCTGGAGAACGCCCTGCTCGTCGGACTCGGCATGACGTACCAGCACCAGGGGATCATGCCCGTCGCCAAGGCGACGCTGCGGCTGCAGCGCCGTATGCGCGACATCGTCACGGCGCGGCCGCTGCGCGGGGCGTACACGTCCGCTCTCGGGGACGTGCCGTGGCTGGACGACGTGATGACGCACCCGGACGCCGACGCCCCGTACTGGGACGGCGCGTCCCTGGCGCGGGCGGCCGAGGGGCTGAGCGTCCCCACGAGTCTGGTCTCCGGTTGGCACGACGCCCTGGCCGACCAGACTTTCGAGCAGTACGCCCGGCTGCGTGAGGCCGGATGCGACACGGCCCTGCTGGTCGGCCCCTGGACTCACACCTCCGCCATGCAGCAGGGCTGGCCCGAGGTCTTCGCCGACAGCCTCGCCTGGCTGCGTGCGCACCTGTGCGGCGATCCCTCCGGGCTGCGTCCCACGCGTGTGCGCGTGCACGTCGGCGGCGAGGACGTATGGCGGGACCTCGACGACTGGCCGTCCCTCACCTCCCCCGTCGCCCCCTCCCTCTCCTCCCCCGTCGCCCCCTCCCACTCCTCCCCCGTCACCACCTCATGGGTTCCCGCGGCGGGCGGGGGTCTCGAGCGGCGAGCTCCTACGGCTCCCACCGACGGTGCGGGGTCCGCGCAACTGGCGTCCCTGCGCTACGACCCGGCCGACCCCACGCCGTCCCTCGGCGGTCCGCTGCTGTCCCGGACGGCCGGTGCCCGTGACAACAGTGCTCTGGAGGGGCGGGAGGACGTTCTGACGTTCACCAGCCCGCCGCTGGCCGAGGCCGTGGACGTCCTCGGTCCGGTCTCCGCCCGGCTGAGTGTCTCCACGGACACCGGGTACGCCGATGTCTTCAGCCGCCTGTGCGACGTCGACGCGCAGGGCCGCTCCACCAACGTCTGTGACGGGCTGGCACAGGTGGCGACGGTGGGGGAAGAGCCCTCGGAGGTCACCGTGCCGATGAGCTCCACCGCCTACCGGTTCCCGGCCGGGCACCGGATGCGCTGGCAGATCAGTGGGGGTGCGCATCCGCGGTACGCCCGCAATCCGGGGACCGGCAAGTCCGCGGTGGACGCCGTCGACTTCACCGCGATACGCATCACGCTGCACGACGGCTCCGCGCTGGTGCTTCCCGACGGGTCCCGGGCCGTGTGAACGCCCGGGCAGCACCCGGACCGGCCGTTCGCATGCGAGTGCGAGGATGGGGGCCATGTTCGTACAGCTGCTCGCGGCGGTCGGTGTGCTTGCCGTCCTGACGATGGTTCCCGGGCCGGACATGGCGGTCGTGACGAAGCGGGCGGTGGCCCGCGGCTGGCGGGACGGTCTGCGGACGGTCGGCGGTATCACGGCCGGACTGCTCGTCTGGGGCGTGCTCACGGTGGTCGGGCTGGCGGCCGTCCTGGCGGCGTCCGCCACGGCCTACACCGTCGTCAAGCTGGTCGGGGCCGCGTATCTCGTCGCCCTCGGGGTCCAGTCGCTGCTCGGCAGTCGGAAGAAGCGGGCGCGTGAACAAGGGGGAGCGGCCGCGCCGGCTGGGAATCCTTGGCGGACGGGGTTGGTGAGCAACGTCTTCAACCCCAAGATCGCCGTCTTCTACACCGGCCTGCTGCCGACGCTCGCGCCCACCGGTCTGTCTCCCCACGCCGGCATGGCACTTCTGGTTCTGCTGCACGCGGGGCTCACCGTCGTCTGGCTCAGTGGCTATGTGGCGCTGCTGTCCAAGGCCCGTGCCTTCTTCGAACGGCCCGCCGTGCGCCGGGCGATGGACCGGGTGACCGGAGTCGTCCTGATCGGCTTCGGCGTCAAGGTCGCGGGGACGCGGCCCTGACGGTCGGGGGCCGGGCCTCAACGGGCCCGCTCCGCCAGCCACCCCGCCATCGCCCGTACGCCGATGCCGATGGCCCGCTCGTCCGGGGCGAAGTCGGGGAAGTGGGGGTAGCCGGTGGTGATGGGGGTGCCCGGGGTGCGGACGCCGAGGAAGGTGTAGGTGCCGGGGATACGGTCCAGGTAGAGGGCGTAGTCCTCGCCGCTGAAGGGCGGGAACGCGGCATGGAGTGTGGTGACCGGGTCGCGGCCCGGTCGGCGGCGCAGATGATGGGCCAGGGCGCGGGCGTCCGGTTCCGGGCAGATCAGGGCGGGGAACGGCTCGGTGGGGAAGCGGACTTCGGCCCCCGGGTAGCGCCCGGCCAGTCGGTGGATGTTCTCGCGTACCTCCAGGTACCGCTCCTGCGGCCAACAGCGGTAGGACACGCTCACCTTGGCCTCCTGCGCCGAGGCCCGGAGTGACACGAAGCGGGCCAGCGGGCCGTCGGGGGTCTGGGCGTCGGTGACCATCCGCTCGATGTCCGCGGGTGTCTGCGGGGGCGTCACCGTGGCGAGCGCGCCGATCTCGGCGGCCAGTCGCCGCGCGGCGTCGGGTGCGTCCGGGCCCTGGAGGGTCACCTCCGCCTTGTCCTGGCCCGGCATCCCGTAGCCCGGGGTCACGGCGAACCGGCCTACGGGGAAGGGCCCGCAGTGCAGCGCGTGGATCTCCTCGACGCGGGTGCGCTCCAGCACGCCCGCCTCGATCATGGCGCGGGCTCCGGAGAGGCTCTCCTCGGCGGGCTGGAAGAGGAACACCACCGTGCCGCTCAGGTGCCGGCGCAGCCGGGCCAGGACCTTCGCGACGCCGAGGGCCACCGTCGTGTGGAGGTCGTGCCCGCAGAGGTGGGCCGCGGCCGGGCCGCCCCCGATGATGTCCTTGGGCGGCACCGCGTCCATGTCCGCCCGGTACGCGACCGTCCGGCCGGGACGCCCGCCGCGCAGGACGCCGACCACGCCGTGACCGCCCACTCCGGTGGTGACGGCCAGCCCGGCCGCTCGCAGCTCCCGGGCGACCACGGCGGCGGTACGACGCTCCTCCCCCGGCAGTTCGGGATGCCGGTGGATGTCCCGCCTGAGCCGGATCAACCCCTCCTCCAGGCGCGCCACCTCGGCGTCCACCGGTCCTTGCCCCAACGGTCCGCCGCGCCCACCGGCGGCGGCCGTCCCCGCGGTACCCCACACCGTTCCCGCGCCGGCTGCCGCCGCCATGCCGGCCAGCAGCGTACGTCGCGCGAGTGCGTTCTTCGTAGGACGCTTCACTGTTCCCGTTCCCCCTGCGTGATCGTGTACGGAAGGGTCGCCCGGCGAGCGGGAGACGTGTCCGTACACGATCACCGCAAGCGCATGCCGTCGCCCATCCGGCGAGCCACCGCATGCGGGTGGGGAACACCCCCCGTCCCCGGCCTTTTCTTTTCGGTGCGCGGGGAATTCCGTTGCCCGGCCCCGGGGCCCATGGGCACCATTCCGGCATGACCACCTCTCCCCACGCCGACGGCCGAGCCGGGATCGACGCCGCCTTGGTGAGGCGGCTGATCGCCTCGCAGTTCCCGCGGTGGAGCCGGCTGAGCGTGGTGCCGGTCGAGGTCGACGGCTGGGACAACCGGACCTACCGGCTCGGCGAGACCATGACCGTGCGGCTGCCCACCGATGCGGCCTACGTCCCCGCGATCGCCAAGGAAGACCGCTGGCTTCCGGTGCTCGCGCCGTCGTTGCCCGTCCCCGTTCCGCCGATCGTGGGGCGGGGAGAGCCCGGGGAGGGCTATCCCTTCGACTGGTCGATCCGCGGCTGGCTGGACGGTGATCTGGCCCGCCCCGAACGTATCGGCGACATGCCGCGCTTCGCGGAGTCGGTGGCCGGGTTCGTGCGCGCGCTGCAGGGCATCGACGCCACGGGCGGCCCACCGGCGGGAGCGCACAGCTTCCATCGGGGAGCGCCACCGGCCCAATATGACGGCGAGACCCGCAGGGCGCTGGCAGCGCTCGCGGGACGCATCGACACCGACCGGGCGGCCGAGGTGTGGGACGCGGCGACGCAGGCGACCTGGCGGGGCTCGCCGGTCTGGTTCCACGGAGACATCGCCGCCAACAACCTGCTGGTCAAGGGCGGCGAGTTGACCGCCGTCATCGACTTCGGCACCTCCGGCGTCGGCGACCCGGCCTGTGACCTGGTGATCGCCTGGACGATGTTCTCCGGCGACAGCCGCGAGGCGTTCCGCCGTGCCGTGGGCCAGGACGACCCGGCCTGGGCCCGGGCCCGCGGGTGGGCGCTGTGGAAGGCTCTGATCTGCCTGGCGCGGGACGTCGACACCGACCCCGGTCAGGCCGCCGTCCATCGCCGTGTCATCGACGAAGTCCTGGCCGATCACGACCGTTTGACCTGAGCGGCCCGAGCGGCCCGAGCCTCCTGACCGCCTGAGCCGCCCGTCGAGCTCAGCCTCGTACGGCCACGTGGTACGCCGAGGCCCACAGCACCACCGCGCTGCCCAGACCGACCGCTGTCCGCACCGTCTCGCTCGTGAGGCCGGCCGCGACGAGGACGAACCCGACGACCGCGACGGCGGTCAGCAGCACCGCCGTCCACCGGTACTGCCACTGGTCGTACAGGCGGGCGAGCGGGAAGAAGTGCAGTCCCACGACGAGGGCGATGCCGGCCGGGACGACCTCCGGACGGCCCGAGGCGTTGGAGGCGGCGATGACGGCGAAGACGGCCAGCAGCTCGATGGTGTTGACGATGCCGACGCCGCGCGCCCAGTTCGCCGGCAGGTTCACCGTCCGGGGCGAGGGCGCGGCGTCCTTGCGGTAGGCCAGGTAGAGCGCCACCGCCGTGACCAGCACGGCCGCCACCTCGATGCCCAGCGGGGCGATATCCGTCGCCGAACCGGTCCCGGAGGCCGCCGCGACGGCCCACACCAGGGCGAACACGGAGAGCACGACGGTGCCGCGGCGCCGCAGGGCACGGGTGAGCGCGAGACACTCGGCGTCCGTGGCGGACGAGGCCGGGGACGTGGGCGTGGACGTCATTCGCGGAGAATACGTCGGCCGTCGCTTCTTCTCGACGGCTTCGGCTCAACTCGATCCGCATCGGGAATACCCGCGAGTACGCCACCTACCGGCAACGACAGCGGGCAGGATTCAAGTCGAGTGACCGACCGGCCGGGGGAGCCTGCCATGCCGTACAGCTCCGCGGAGTGGCCCGCGCGCAGTCTGCTGGGGGCGGTGCCGCCGGAAGCGCGCGGTGAGTTGCTCGAGCTGGGCGTGCCGGCGCGGTTCGAGGCCGGGAAGGTGCTGCTGAGCGAGGGCGCCCGGGACCGGCATGTGCTGGTGCTGCTGTCCGGCTTCGCCAAGGTGACGGCACGGGTCGAGAACGGCGAGGAGTCGCTGCTCGCGGTCCGGGTCGGCGGGGACAGTGTCGGTGAGATGGCCGCGTTCGACGGCGCCCCGCGCTCGGCCACCGTGACGGCGTGCGGTCCGCTCACGGCCCGACTGGTGCAACCCGCCCCGCTGCACGCCCTGTTGTTACGCCGTCCGGAGGTGCATCTGGCGCTGACCGGGATCATCGCCCAACGGCTGCGCTGGGCCAACCGCAGGCGTCTCGACTTCAAGGGCTACCCGGCGAAGGTACGGCTGGCCCGGCTCCTGGTGGAACTCGCCACCTCCTACGGCCGTCCCGTCGAGGGCGGCATGGTGCTCGGCTGCCGGCTGACCCAGCCCGAGCTGGCCGCGCTCACCGGGGCCGCCGAGACCACCGTCCACAAGGGGCTGGCGGAGCTGCGCCGGGACGGGCTGCTGGAGACGGGGTACGGATCCACCGTCATCCGCGACCTGGAACGGCTCAGGGAGATCGGGGACCTCGCTCCCGAGGACTGACCGGACCTCACTCCGAAGTCTGACCGGACCCCGCTCCGAAGAGTGACCACCGGGCCGCGCACGTCAGTTCAGCACCGGCCGCAGGACGACCAGCAGGCCCGCGCTCACCCCCATCACCGCCGTACACCCCACCGCCGCCGTCACGCACCGGTACTTGCGCACCGCCACCTGGGACAGGAACCGGATCGTCTGGGACAACTCCTCGCGCTCCCGGTCCGGGTCGCCGTCGCCGGAGTCGCGGGCGGGCAGGATGTCGGGGCCCGAGGCGAGGTGGACGAAGCTGTAGCGGTTGGCGCCGGCGGGGCGCAGCACCCGGGGGCGCAGGGTGGCGGCCAGGAAGCCCGCGCCGCCGAACATCGCGCAGAGGAACAGGGCGAGCAGGATGGCGGCGAGTATGCCCGCCGGGCCGCCCGTGGACGCGGAGCGCAGGGCCGGAGGGGACCAGTAGCCGGCCGTGCCGACGAGGGCGGCCTGGGCCGCGGCGAGGATCCCGGCCTTGGTGTCGGCGTGCTGGTGGGTGGTCTGCAGGGCGGTGAACATGAACTGCGCGGGACGGCTGTCGGGGCGGGCACCGGTGGACGACGGCATGCTGCTCCTTCTGGGGCCGGTGGGCTGTTCCATGCCTCCAGTACGCCCCGGAACCGGCCACGGAACCTGGGATTTCTGCGGGATTGCGGACGTCGACCGGCCACCGTCCGCACCGACTTCCCGAACTCGTCCGTAACGTGCGGCTCCCGCTGTATGTTTCCGCACCTTTCCGCATCCCGTATTTCGACGGGGTTCGCGGCGGACGGCGCATGTAGGACTGGCCTACCGGCGTCCGCGCGAGGGGGGAGCGGACGCCGGTGTCCGCCGGAGTGCGCCCCCAGATCCGATCCCGGGGTGCGGCTCCACTTCAGTGAGCGGGGAGTTCAGGCATGGGAACGTTTGGTCGCAGACTGCTGCTGGCGGTCGACGCGAAGGGATACGGCGGCGTCGACGTGGTGACGCAGCGCGAGTGGCAGGAGGCGATCCGGCGGCTGCTCGAGGAGGCGGCCGGCGAGGCCGGGCTCGACTGGGAGCAGTGGGCGACGCAGGTCGGCGGGGACTCGGTGTTCGCGGTCCTGCCGAAGGGGGCGTCGGAGCCGGACCTCGTGGATCCGTTCATGCGCCAGCTGGAGGCCGGTCTGCGCACCTTCAACCGCAACCGGCGCGACGAGGCCTGGCTGCGGCTGCGGGCGGCCGTGCACTTCGGCACCGCCTCGCCCGCGGCCAACGGCTTCGAGGGCCGCGCCCCGGTCGAGATCGGCCGGATGCTGGACAGCAGGGTGCTGAAGGCGGCGCTCGCCTCGGCGCCGGCCGCGCAGCTCGCGCTGGCGGTCTCCGCGACCGTCTTCAACGACGTGATCGGCGAGGCGTACACGACGATCCAGCCGCGGGAGTTCCGTGAGGTGCGCATCGCGGAGAAGGAGTACGCGGGGCGGGCGTGGATCCGGGTCCCGGGATACGACGTGACGGACCTGGACCTCGGGGAGACCGAACAGCCCGGCGCAGGAGGGAGCGCGGGAGGCGCAGGGGGCGCGACAGCTACCGACGCGCGCCCCCTGAACGCCCCAACTGCTCCTGGCGACACGGTAGTTCAGGTCATAACCGGAACCGTCCATGCCCAGGGTGCCGTCTTCGGGATCTCCAAGTGACCTGAGTGACGGCCGAGGATGAACGAGGAACACGAGGAACACAGCGAGCAGCGCGCCCAGGACGCACCAGAGGCGCACCACGCGGACGATCCGCAGCCCCAGAACCAGACCCAGCAGGAGGACCCGCCCGAGAAGGCTGCCCCACAGGCCCCTGCCGCCCCTGCCACCTCTTCGGAGCAGGTCCACCACAACAACGTCAACCAGTACTTCTACGGCGAACTCGACGCCTCCGGCGCCCAGTTCGGCATCGGCACCGCATCCGACAACGCCCGGCGCCGCGCCGTGGGCCGTCTGGACGCGGGCGAGGCGGACGCGATCCTCGCGCCCTACGTCAAGCCCGCCTGCTTCGAGCAGGCCGTGCTCGCCCTCGAACAGGACGGGGTCGTGGTCCTGGTCGCGCCTCCGGGAACGGGCAAGCGGTCCGGGGCCGTGGCGCTCGTCGACGCCCTCGCGGAGGGGTCGGAGTACGTCGTGCTCTCCCCCGGCCGCAGCCTGGACGACCTGGCGAGCGGGAAGGTCGCCTTCGAGAAGGGCGTCGGCTACGTCCTGCTCGACCGGATGAGCGAGGACAGCTCCCAGACGGCGGACTTCGACTGGCGGCGGGTGCGCGACACCGTCCGCGAGCATGACGCCCACCTGGTCGTCACCACCGTGCGCCCGGTCGAGAGCGGTGTCGTCGAGTCCGTACGGCACGTGCCCTGGCAGCTCCCGGACCTCACCGCCGTACTGCGCGTGCGGCTGGTGCGGGCCGGGTGTGCGCAGGACGCCGTGGAGCGGGCCGTGTCGCTGATGCCCGGCGGATGCCGGATCGCGGAGGTCGCGGTGGCCGCCGAGCGGATCGCGGGCGGCACGGCGGCGAACGAGGTCTGGCAGGACTACGGCAGCAGCGCGGCGCAACCCGTGCGCGAGTGGTTCGAGCGGGACCGTGCGCCGCAGGAGTGGGCCGAGGTCACCACGCTGTCCTTCGTCAACGGCGCCGGCTACCGCGACTTCGAGACCTGCCAGGAGCGGCTGGAGGGCTGGGTGGCCCCGGCGTTCCCGGAGCCCGTCACCGAGGAGGAGCAGGCCGAGGCGGCCCGGCGTGCCGTCGACCGCCGGCTGTCGCTGTCCCGCAACGACCTGGTCGCCGCGGAGCAGCGGAAGAACGGCGCGCTCACCCGTACCGCGCTGGTCTTCCCCCACCCCCAGTACCGGCAGTGGGCGCTGGAGGAGCTGTGGA
Organism: Streptomyces sp. NPDC056948; assembly: GCF_042674225.1. Taxonomy (NCBI): domain Bacteria; kingdom Bacillati; phylum Actinomycetota; class Actinomycetes; order Kitasatosporales; family Streptomycetaceae; genus Streptomyces; species Streptomyces sp. NPDC056948. The sequence continues at coordinate 5,408 of NZ_JBHUQX010000122.1, read as the reverse complement.
CCAAGCGCTCCACGCCGTACTGGAACGGCGTACGGGACTGGCTCACCGAACTCGTCGCCGCCCAGCCGGGGCTCGGGCTCCAGCTCTCCGTCGCGCAGGGGCTCGCGCTGCTCACCCGGCCCGCCTTCGACGAGGTCGCCGACAACTACCTGCACCCCTGGGCGGGCGGCGCGGCCGGTCCCGCCGGGCAGTCGACGGCCGTGCTGGTGCTGCAGTGCATGTGCCTGGACGAGAGCCTCGCCGCCACCGCGCTGGGCGTGGCCCGCGGCTGGGCCCGCTCCTACGACCCGGTGCTGCGGTCGACCGCGGCGGCGGCGTTCAGCGGGGCGCTCGGCGTGCGCTTCCCCACGGACGCGGTCACCAACCTGCTGCGGATGGTCCGCAGCGGCGTCCGGTCCGTGGACGCGGCGATCGCGCTGGCCGGTCTGGTCGCGGTGCTCGCGGAGTGCGGCCAGGACACGGGCGCGGTGTTCCGGCCGCTCGCGTACCGGCTGCGGGCCCAGCGCGAGACGCTGACCGGGCACCCCAAGGAGAACATCCTCGGTGCCACGCTGACCGTCCTGCGGGCCCGTGACGCACGGACCGGGCGGCTGGTGTGCGCGTCGCTGATGGAGCGGGACGACCGGCAGACCGCCACCATCGGCGAGCTGTGGGCGGGCGTGCTGGACAACCTGCCGCGCCGGGGCCGGGCCCTGGCGGCCCTGAACGCCACCCTGCGCGAGCTGCCGGCCGTGTCGGAACGGCCCGAGCAGGTGGCCGAACGGTTCGGCAGGGCTCTGACCGAGGTCCTGCCACCGGACGACGGTCCGCCGCTGGCCTCGGCCCTGCGGCGGGTCGCCGCCCGCGCCGACGAGGCGGCCGTCGCCCTCGTCGAGATCTTCCTTACCGCCGTACTGAGCACGGAGGACTGACAGCCATGGCTGAGAAATACCCGCTCGTCGAGCAGCGGGAGTACGGGCGGCCGGACCGGCGCGGCGGCATCTGGCGGAAGCGGGTGACGCGCGGCGACGACGAGCTGCCCAGGGTCGCCGCCCACCATGTGCGGGTGTTCCGGGTCGGCGAGGAGTACGTCGAGGACCACGGCCAGCTCCGCCCCGACGACCCGGTGGTGACCGGGGCCAGCTCGGTCACGGTCGTGGACCGGCGGATCGAGGTGCCCGTCGTCGTGGAGACACGGATCCCGTCGTCCGAGGCGGGCGACTTCACCGTACGGGCCTGCTTCTACTGCACGGTCACCGACCCGAGCGCGGTCGTGCGCGACGGCGTCACCGACGTGGAGGCGCTGCTGCTCGCCCGTCTGCGCGAGGTGCCGGGGCTCACCGAGGACGGCAGCGACCTGCCCGTCGTCGACACGGCCGCCGTACGCGCCCGGATCGATGCCCGGCTCACCGCGTACCACGAGATGCGGCCGTCCCTCGTGTCGGGGATCCGGGCCCGGCACGGGACGATCGAGGTCCTGACGCCCGAGGAGATGTCGGCGCACGTCGAGGAGATGGAGCGGGCCCGCCGGGATCGCACGCGCCGGCGCCACCAGGAGGAGATGGAGCAGCAGGCGGCTCTGGACCGGGCGCTGCGCGAGGCCGAACTGGAGCTGAAGCACGAGGAGATCCGCAACCTCCAGGCGATGCGCAAGGAGCGCAACCGGCAGGAGGAGGAGATCTTGCGCACGGGCTACGAGCGCGGCGCCGGTGCCGAGCAGCAGGACTACGAGCTGGAGATCGAGCGCCGGCGCAACCGTTTCACCCGGGCCGAGATCGAGGACGACATCAAGCTGATCGGCGCCGACCCGGTCGCCGCCGACTATCTCGCCTGGCGCAACGGCGACATCAGCGCCGACGAGCTGTCCAAGCGGCTGCACGCGGCCGAGGACCGCTGGGACTCGCGCAAGGACGACCGCCTCCGGCTCGACCGCGACCACGAGATGACGCGCCGCGGCCTGGACCGGGACGATCTGCGCTGGCAGGTCGAACGCGAGGACCGGCGCCAGGAGCTGGCCCGCGGTGAGGAGCGGGATCAGACCGCGGCCCAGCGTCACGAGGCCGCCCGGCGCTGGGACCTGGAGCACGAGGACCGGCTGCGGCAGCGCCACGAGAAGCGCGAGGACTCCAAGGAACTCCACCGGGAACAGCACGAGTTGGCGAAGCAGCAGCTCAATGTCCGGGCCACGCTGGGAAAACAGGCCATCGACCGGGGCCTGTTCGACAGCACCATGTACGACGCGGGTGCCTTCATCAACAGCGTCGGCGACGTCCCGCACAACCCGGACCCGTCACAGGGGGAGCTGAAGGGCGGCGCGAAGGGCGAGCTGCGCCGGGCGCCCGGGCGGACCGCCGAAGCCCCGCCCGCTCCGGCCGACGGCGACGACGCCGACGACTTCGACCCGGCGAACCAGGAGGGGAGCCTTGGCAACTGACACCCCGCTCCGCCCGGCCGACAGCGCGGCCTTCGACGAGAACCGGAGCCAGTCGCGCCCGGCGCCGCCCGCCTCCGGCTGGACACCCCGGCTGCGCCGGCTGATCGGCATCGACGAACCGCTGCTGGACTGGGTGCCGGAGGAGCGTGCCCGCTACACGTGGTACGGCGCGCTCGTCGTCAACACGGCCCTGCTGGGCGCGATCTCCATGGTCCTGGCGCTCTCCAGCTTCCGCTCCGACCTGCCCCTCGGGGCGGTCATCGGCGTCGCCGTCGTCTGGTTCTGGGTCATCCTCGCCCTGGACAGCTGGCTGGTCTCCAGCACCCACGGCACGACGGTCCGCAAGTGGACGCTGCTGGTGCGCTTCTTCCTCTCGGTGCTGCTCGGCCTGTTCATCGCCGAGCCGATCCTCTTCCAGATCTTCGACAAGGAGATCCGCCAGTCGATAGCCGTCGGCAACGAGCAGAAGGTCGCCGACTACCGGGGCATGCTCGTCTCCTGCAATCCCACCGACGGCGCCGCCACCACCGACCGCCGCGAGTGCGCCCGCTATCAGCTCAAGGTGGCGGGCTCCCCCGCCGAACTGGCCCGCCAGATCAAGAGCAACGGCGACCGCGCCAAGACCCTGAGCACCCAGGTCGCCGCCATCAACAAGACCCTCAGCGCCAGGCAGTCCACCGAACAGCGCCTGTGCGGCCCGAAGTACTGGATCTGGCGGGGCGGCGTCCGGGACGTCACCATCACCTGCGAGCGGGCCCGCGAGGCGACCTCGGAGTACGAGAAGAACAGCAAGGTCAAGACGTACGAGAAGCAGCTTGAGGGTCTGGTCGCCCAGGGCCAGAAGCTCGCCGCCCGGAAGGACGGGGCGGCCGACGACTACCAGCCGCTGCTCCAGAAGGCCGTCGACGACAAGACCCGGCAGCGGGCCGCCGATCTGGACACCGACGGCATCCTCACCCGGGCGGCCGGCCTCAAGGAGGTCGCCGAGTCGGACGGCTTCGCCCTCTTCCTGACGATCGTGCTGCATCTGCTGCTGCTCTGCCTGGACGCCATGCCCGTCCTGGCCAAGGTCCTCAGCGGCGCCACGACCTACGACACCCTCCTCGGTGCCCGCCACCGGGCGAGCCGCAAGCTGTACGCCGAGGAACTCGAGGTCCAGCACACCTGCGCCCGCATGGAACACGACGTCCAGCGCCACCGGGTGGAGTGGGACACGAACGACCGCATGCGCCGCCTGGAGCAGGAACACGAGCGGGCCCAGGCCGAGCGGGCCGCTGAGCAACGGGCGGAGCTGGAGGCGAGGATGGGGCGGATCATGCGGGCCCGAGGGGTGTGAGGGGCTGAGGGCCGCTTGATCCGGAAACGGTTCGAAAGATTCGAGTAGCGGAATCCACTAATCCGGCTGGGATGCCACCTCTCCCCTCACCACACCTGAACCATCCCAGCCCCAACCGGCCACCGAACAGCGGAAATGCACCACCGCCCCGCCGCACGGGCCGACGAACCTTTCGCAACAAGCACCGAAACTATTGACAGTTGACAGGGCCAGGCCAACACTCCCGGGTGACAGAGCACCCCCGTCCACCCCACGAGGACGATGGAGGAAGCACACCCATGAGCAACGCACTCAGCCGCTTACGGCTGCTCATCAGCAGCACCTGCACGATGCTGCTGGTCGCCCTGGCCGTCCTGGCCCTGCCGGGCACCGCCCACGCCGACACGGTCGTCACCAGGAACCAGACCGGCACCCACAACGGCTACTACTACTCGTTCTGGACCGACAGCCAGGGCACGGTCTCCATGAACCTGTCCGCCGGCGGCAGCTACAGCACCTCATGGCGGAACACCGGGAACTTCGTCGCCGGCAAGGGCTGGGCCACCGGCGCCCGCCGCAGCGTGACCTACTCCGGCACCTTCAACCCGTCCGGCAACTCCTATCTGACCCTCTACGGCTGGACGGCGAACCCGCTCATCGAGTACTACATCGTCGACAACTGGGGCACGTACCGGCCCACGGGAACGTACAAGGGCACCGTCACCAGCGACGGCGGCACGTACGACATCTACAAGACCACGCGCTACAACGCCCCGTCCGTCGAGGGCACGAAGACCTTCGACCAGTACTGGAGCGTGCGGCAGTCGAAGCGGACGGGCGGCACGATCACCGCGGGCAACCACTTCGACGCCTGGGCCCGGGCCGGGATGCCCCTGGGCAACTTCAAGTACTACATGATCATGGCGACCGAGGGTTATCAGAGCAGCGGCAGCTCCAGCATCACGGTGCGCTGACGATGGCAGCCACAGCGCGCGTCGCGCTGCTCACCGCCCTCCTGACGGCAGCGGCTGCGTTGACCACCAGTGCCCCGGCGCAGGCCGCCGCCTGCAACGGATACGTCGGCCTCACCTTCGACGACGGTCCCTCCGGCAACACGACAAGACTGCTCAACGCGCTCCGGCAGAACGGTCTGCGGGCCACCATGTTCAACCAGGGCCAGTACGCGGCCGCCAACCCGTCCCTGGTCCGGGCCCAGGTGGCCGCCGGTATGTGGGTCGGCAACCACAGCTACACCCACCCGCACCTGACCCGGCTCAGCCAGGCGCAGATCGACTCGGAGATCTCCCGGACCCAGCAGGCCGTCGCGGGCGCGGGAGGCGGCACCCCGAAACTGTTCCGCCCGCCGTACGGCGAGACCAACGCGACGGTGAAGTCGGTCGCGGCCCGGCACGGCCTGACCGAGATCATCTGGCAGGTGGACTCACAGGACTGGAACGGCGCGAGCACCGACGCGATCGTCCAGGCCGCCGGCCGCCTCACCAACGGCCAGGTCATCCTCATGCACGACTGGCCCGCCAACACCCTCGCGGCCGTCCCCCGCATCGCCCAGGGCCTGACGGCCCGCGGCCTGTGCGCGGGAATGATCTCCCCACAGACGGGACGCGCCGTGGCACCCGGCTGAGGGCCCTTCCTTCAGGAACGGCGCGACGGCGAGCAAGG
>NZ_JBHUQX010000121.1:0-22080 GCF_042674225.1 Streptomyces sp. NPDC056948 | reverse complement strand
GTGTCGTTCGCCTGTCCGTCGCACGTTCGATCGCTTCTGCTCTCCTGGTGATCCGTTACCAGTCACACACCGGGAGGATCCCGGCACTGTGGGGTAGTGAATGAAGCAAATGCGTTCCCAGAACGGTCAGTTGTAGTGCTGAATGGGATGAGCGGGGTATGCAACGGCGCACGCCCGGCACGAAGGGAGGGGCGCTCGCGCCAACTGGCGGCTGAGAGGGGTTAGTTCGTGCATGCTTTGTCACACGGCACCACATCGACACCGACCACCATCGCAGTTCCACCGTCGCTCTCTCTCCCGGTGATCGAGGCGGCGTTTCCCCGGCAACTCCACCCGTATTGGCCGAAGTGCCAGGAGAAGACCCGGGCCTGGCTGCTCGAAAAGCGGCTCATGCCCGCGGACAAGGTGGAGGAATATGCCGACGGCCTTTGCTACACCGACCTCATGGCCGGGTACTACATCGGCGCCCCCGACGAGGTCCTCCAGGCGATCGCGGACTACAGCGCCTGGTTCTTCGTCTGGGACGACCGGCACGACCGCGACATCGTGCACGGCCGTCCGGTCGCCTGGCGGCGGCTGCGGGACCGGCTGCACACGGCCCTCGACTTCCCCGGGGCGCACCTGCACCACGAGGACCCACTGGTCGCCGGGTTCGCGGACAGCGTGCTGCGGCTGTACGCGTTCCTGCCGAGGACGTGGAACCTCCGGTTCGCCCGGCACTTCCACGCGGTGGTCGACGCATACGACCGGGAGTTCCACAACCGCACCCATGGAATCGTGCCCACGGTCGATGAATATCTCCGGTTGCGCCGGCTCACCTTCGCTCACTGGATATGGACGGATCTGCTGGAGCCGGCCGCGGGATGCGAAATACCCGACCCGGTTCGGAAGCACCCAACATACCGGCGTGCGGCGCTGCTGAGTCAGGAATTCGCCGCCTGGTACAACGACCTCTGCTCCCTTCCCAAGGAAATAGCGGGCGACGAGGTGCACAATCTCGGAATCAGTCTCATCACCCATGAGGGGCTGACTCTGGAACAGGCTGTCGTGGACCTCAGGAACCGGGTCGAGAATTGCATCACGGAATTTCTTGACGTCGAACAGGACGCCATACGGTTCGCCGACGACCTCGCCGACGGCACCGTGCGGGGAAAGGAACTGAGCGCCGCCGTGCGGGCCTGTCTGAGCAATATGCGCAACTGGTTCAGTTCCGTCTACTGGTTCCACCACGAGTCCGGCCGGTACATGGTCGACAGCTGGGACGACCGGTCCACGCCCCCGTACGTCAACAACGAAGCGGCAGGTGAGAAATGACCGTCGAGTCTGTGCAACCCGAAGCCCTGACTCCGGATCTGCGTGAGCCGCCCCGGGCGGGCGGCGGTGTCCCCGGCCTCGGACACGGCTGGAAGCTCGTGCGCGACCCGCTGGCGTTCATGTCCCGGCTGCGCGACCACGGCGACGTGGTCCGCCTGAAGCTCGGTCCGAAGACCGTGTACGCCGTCACCACCCCGGACCTCACCGGCGCGCTGGCGCTGAGCAACGACTTCATCATCGCCGGGCCGCTCTGGGAGTCCCTGGAGGGCCTGCTCGGCAAGGAGGGCGTGGCCACGGCGAACGGGCCGCGGCACCGGCGCCAGCGGCGCACCATCCAGCCCGCCTTCCGGCTCGACGCCATCCCCGCCTACGGCCCGATCATGGAGGAGGAGGCGCACGCGCTGACCGAGCGCTGGAAGCCCGGCGAGACCGTCGACTGCACCTCCGAGTCCTTCCGGGTGGCCGTGCGCATCGCGGCCCGCTGTCTGCTGCGCGGCGACTTCATGGACGAGCGGGCGGAGCGGCTGTGCGTCGCGCTCGCCACCGTCTTCCGCGGGATGTACCGGCGGATGGTGGTCCCGCTCGGGCCGCTCTACAAGCTGCCGCTCCCGGCCAACCGCGAATTCAACCGGGCATTGGCCGATTTGCATCTCCTGGTCGACGAGATCGTCGCCGAGCGCCGGGCATCCGGTCAAAAGCCGGACGATTTGCTGACGGCATTGCTGGAGGCGAAGGACGAGAATGGCGACCCCATCGGGGAACAGGAGATCCACGATCAGGTCGTCGCGATCCTCACCCCCGGCAGCGAAACCGTCGCCTCCACGATCATGTGGCTGTTGCATATGCTCGCGGAACACCCTGAACAGGCGGACCGGGTGCGTGACGAAGTAGATGCCGTCACCGGTGGGAGGCCGGTGGCATTCGAGGACGTCCGGGGACTCAGGCACACCAACAATGTCGTCGTCGAGGCCCTGCGTTTGCGCCCCGCCGTCTGGATTCTGACGCGCCGCGCGGTACGGGACACGGAACTCGGCGGATACCGGATTCCGGCCGGGGCGGACATCGTCTACAGCCCGTACGCGATCCAGCGCGACGCGAAGTCGTACGCGCGGAACCTCGAGTTCGACCCCGATCGCTGGCTGCCGGACCGGGTCAAGGACATCCCGAAGCACGCCATGAGCCCGTTCAGCGTGGGCAACCGCAAGTGCCCGAGCGACCACTTCTCGATGTCCCAGCTCACGCTGATCACGGCGGCGCTGGCCGCCAGGTACCGCTTCGAGCAGGTGGCCGGTTCGAACGACGGCACGCGCGTCGGCATCACGCTCCGGCCGCACGACCTGCGGCTGCGGCCGGTACCGAGGTGACAGGCCGGTGATCGTCAGGCCGCTTCGGGGCCTCTGAACGTGCGCCGGTAGGCGTTCGGCGTGGTGCCCACCGCCCGCACGAAGTGGTGGCGCAGCGTGGCCGCGTTGCCGAACCCCGTTCGGCCGGCGATCGCGTCCATCGTCTCGTCCGTCGCCTCCAGCAGCCGCTGGGCCAGCAGCACCCGCTGCCGCAGGACCCAGCGGTAGGGAGTCGTCCCCGTCTCCTGCTGGAAGCGGCGGGCGAAGGTGCGCGGGGACATGTGGGCGCGGGCGGCAAGCTGCTCGACGGTGACCTCCTCGTCGAGATGCTGCTCCATCCACGCCAGCACCTCGCCGATCGCGTCGCCCTCGGAGAGCGGCAGCGGGCGCTCGATGTACTGGGCCTGGCCGCCGTCGCGGTGGGGCGGCACCACCATCCGCCGGGCGATCTTGTTGGCGACCTCGGAGCCCTGTTCCTTGCGTACCAGGTGCAGACAGGCGTCGATCCCGGCGGCCGTGCCGGCGGAGGTGATCACGGGGTCCTCGTCGACGTAGAGCACGTCCGGCTCCACGACCGCCCGGGGGTACTGCCGGGCGAGGTCCCCCGCGTGCTTCCAGTGCACGGCGCAGCGGCGGTCGTCCAGCAGCCCGGCAGCGGCCAGCACGAAGGCGCCGGAGCAGACGCTGAGCACCCGGGCGCCGCGGCCGACGCCGCGCCGCAGGGCGTCCAGCAACTCGGGCGGGAACGCGCGGGACGCGTAGCTGTGCCCGGCCGGCACCGCGATCAGGTCGGCCGTCTCCAGCCGCTCCAGGCCGTGCTCGACCTGAAGCGAGATGCCCGAGTTCATGCGCAGGGACGGGCCCTCGGCCGAGGCGACCGCGAAATCGTAGACCGGCAGGCCGTCGTCGCTGCGGTCGGTGCCGAAGACCTCGCACACCACACCGAGTTCGAAAGGGTTCACGCCGTCGAGCAGGACGACGGCCACGTTCTGGAGCATGTCTCCAGTGTGCCTCGTCCGTGGCAGTAATTCGAGGGTCTACGGCAGTACTGCCACTGACGGTAAGGAGTCATCGGCGCGACAGTGGTGTCCATGGAAACGAACCAGGCACAGACACTCATCGCAATGATCTTCGTAGTCGGGACGCTGGTCCTCCTGGTCCTCCCGTCAGTGATCGGCATCGTGCGCGACAGGCGCGTCGAACGTCAGATCCGGGAGGCCCAGGAGGCCCGGGAGAGCGAGCCGGCTCAGAAGTCCTCGTCCAGGTCGACGGTGCCCTCCACCGCAACCTGGTACGCCGAGGGCCGCCGCTCGAAGAAGTTGGTCAGCTCCTGAACCCCCTGGAGCTCCATGAAGGAGAAGGGGTTCTCGGAGCCGTACACCGGAGCGAAGCCGAGCCGGGTGAGCCGCTGGTCGGCGACGCACTCCAGGTACTGCCGCATCGACTCGGTGTTCATGCCCGGGAGGCCGTCACCGCACAGGTCGCGCGCGAACTGCAGCTCGGCCTCGACGGCCTCCCGCAGCATGTCCGTGACCTGCTGCTCGAGCTGGTCGTCGAACAGCTCCGGCTCCTCCTTGCGGACGGTGTCGACCACGTCGAAGGCGAAGGACATGTGCATCGTCTCGTCGCGGAACACCCAGTTGGTGCCGGTGGCCAGGCCGTGCAGCAGGCCCCGGCTGCGGAACCAGTAGACGTAGGCGAAGGCACCGTAGAAGAACAGGCCCTCGATGCACGCGGCGAAGCAGATCAGGTTCAGCAGGAAACGGCGGCGGTCGGCCTGGGTCTCCAGCCGGTCCAGCTTGTCCACCGAGTCCATCCACTTGAAGCAGAACCCTGCCTTCTCGCGGATGGAGGGGATGTTCTCCACGGCGTCGAACGCGGCGGCGCGGTCCTCCGGGTCGGGGAGATAGGTGTCGAGCAGCGTCAGATAGAACTGGACGTGGACGGCCTCCTCGAAGAGCTGCCGGCTCAGATACAGCCGCGCCTCGGGGGAGTTGATGTGCTTGTACAGCGTCAGCACCAGGTTGTTCGCGACGATCGAGTCGCCCGTCGCGAAGAAGGCGACCAGCCGGCCGATCAGGTGCTGCTCCATCGGGGACAGTTTCGCGAGGTCGGCCACGTCCGAGTGGAGGTCGACCTCCTCCACGGTCCAGGTGTTCTTGATGGCGTCCCGGTAGCGCTCGTAGAAGTCCGGGTAGCGCATGGGGCGCAGGGTGAGCTCGAAGCCGGGGTCGAGAAGGTTCCGGGTCATAACAGTCGGCGCGAAGCGCCGTCCTCCAGGGGTGGCGGTCGGGTGGCGGGTGGGAATTACTGGCAGGCCTCGCAGGACTCGGGGTTTTCCAGGGAGCAGGCGACCGCTTCGGGATCCGGGGTGGTGGCCTGTACGGGGACAGTGGCCTGTGCCGCGCGGGCGATGCGGGTCGCCGGGCGCGAGCGCAGGTAGTACGTCGTCTTCAGCCCGGCCTTCCAGGCGTACGCGTACATCGAGGAGAGCTTGCCGATGGTCGGCGTCTCCATGAAGAGGTTCAGGGACTGGGACTGGTCCAGGAACGGTGTCCGGGCCGCCGCCATGTCGATCAGGCCGCGCTGCGGGACCTCCCACGCCGTGCGGTAGAGCGCCCGTACGTCCTCGGGGATCCAGGCGAACTCCTGCACCGAGCCGTTCGCCTCGCGCAGCGCCTCCCGGCTGCGGGCGTCCCACACGCCGAGCCGCTTCAGCTCGTCCACCAGGTAGGAGTTGACCTGGAGGAACTCACCCGACAGCGTCTCGCGCTTGAACAGGTTGGACACCTGCGGCTCGATGCACTCGTACACGCCCGCGATGGAGGCGATGGTGGCCGTGGGCGCGATGGCGAGGAGCAGGGAGTTGCGCATGCCGGTCGTGGCGATGCGCTCGCGCAGGGCCGCCCAGCGCTCGGGCCAGGTCAGCTCCGTGTCGTAGTGGTCGGGGTGCAGCACGCCCCTGGCCGTACGGGTCTTCTCCCAGGCCGGCAGCGGGCCGCTGCGCTCGGCCAGGTCGGTGGAGGCCTCGTACGCGGCGAGCATGATGCGCTCGGCGATGCGGGTGGAGAGCCGCTTGGCCTCCGGCGAGTCGAAGGGCAGGCGCAGCTTGAAGAAGACGTCCTGCAGGCCCATGGCCCCGAGGCCGACCGGACGCCACCGGGCGTTGGAGCGGCCCGCCTGCTCGGTCGGGTAGAAGTTGATGTCCACGACCCGGTCGAGGAACGTGACGGCCGTACGGACGGTCTCGTCCAGCCGCTCCCAGTCGAGGTCGCCGGTCGATGTGTCGACAAAGGAACCCAGGTTGACCGACCCCAGGTTGCAGACCGCCGTCTCCCCGTCGTCGGTGACCTCCAGGATCTCCGTGCAGAGGTTGGAGGAGTGGACGACGTGGCCCGGCTCGGCCGTCTGGTTGGCGGTGCGGTTGGCGGCGTCCTTGAAGGTCATCCAGCCGTTGCCGGTCTGCGCGAGGGCGCGCATCATGCGGCCGTACAGCTCACGGGCGGGCAGGGTCTTCTTCGCCAGGCCCTTGGCCTCGGCCGCCCGGTACGCGGCGTCGAACTCCTCGCCGTACAGGTCGACCAGCTCGGGCACGTCCGAGGGGGAGAACAGCGACCACTGCCCGTCGGCGTTCACCCGCCGCATGAACTCGTCCGGCACCCAGTGCGCCAGGTTCAGGTTGTGCGTACGGCGGGCGTCCTCGCCGGTGTTGTCGCGCAGCTCCAGGAACTCCTCGATGTCGGAGTGCCAGGTCTCCAGATAGACCGCGGCCGCGCCCTTGCGGCGGCCGCCCTGGTTCACGGCGGCGACCGAGGCGTCCAGGGTCTTCAGGAACGGGACGATGCCGTTGGAGTGGCCGTTGGTGCCGCGGATCAGCGAACCGCGCGCCCGGATCCGGGAGTACGACAGCCCGATGCCGCCCGCGTGCTTCGACAGCCGGGCCACCTGGTGGTACCGGTCGTAGATCGAGTCCAGCTCGTCCTTGGGGGAGTCGAGGAGGTAGCAGGACGACATCTGGGGGTGCCGGGTGCCGGAGTTGAAGAGGGTGGGGGAGGAGGGGAGGTAGTCGAGGCGGCTCATGAGCCCGTAGAGCGCGGCGACCTCGTCGACGGACTGTGCCGTGTCGTCCTCGGCGAGGCCGGCGGCGACGCGCAGCATGAAGTGCTGGGGCGTCTCGACGACCTTGCGGGTGATCGGGTGGCGGAGCAGGTAGCGGCTGTGCAGGGTCCGCAGGCCGAAGTAGCCGAAGCGGTCGTCGGCGGCCCGGTCGATCAGCGCGTCGAGCCGGGCGGCGTGCAGGCGCACGAACTCGGCGGTCCGGTCGGCGATCAGGCCCTCCCGGTGGCCGACCGCGACGGACTCGGTGAAGGACGTGACACCCTGCGAGGCGGCCTCGGCGCGGATGCCGATCGTCAGCAGGCGCGCGGCCAGCCGGGAGTAGGCGGGGTCCTCGGAGATGAGGCCGGCGGCCGCCTCCGTCGCGAGCTCGCGCAGCTCCACGATGACATCCGGCACGGCCCCCCGCGCAGACCGGCCGCGCAGCGCGGCGGCGGCGACCCGGCCGGGGTCGGCGTCGGGGAGATCGGCGGTCAGCTCGGTCAGGGTCCGCAGCAGCGCGGCTCCGGGACCGTCCTGCTCTTCTTCGGAAGCTGAGACCGGTTCGGCTGGCGCGATGGTCACGTGGGGCTCTCCCTCGCTCGGCAAGGGGCCTCGCACAGGGCAGGGGGCAGCACACGAGCGCACGCGGCGTCGCGTCCACCGGCCCATTCCACGAGGCCCGGACGTCAGGGCACCCCGGCCGGACGGCCGGGTGCGCTGTCGACAGGTCCTCGGACTGACTCTTGTACGTGACGTTTCTGGGAACAGACATGCACAAGTACACCGTTGCGGGACAGTTCCGGATTCGCACCGGATTCCCCTGCGGCGACAGCGAGCACGAGCATACATCTTGTGCTGGGTTCCAGTAGCACCCCCAGATGTTGTGTCGAACGTGGCAGCGGGCCGCCGTGATGCTTTGTCACGGTGGCCCGCTGCGGGGGTGTATGCGGTTGTTCGCGCGGTTCCCCGCGCCCCTGAGTCGGTTCAGTGAGCGGAGCCTGCGGTAGCCGGGGGAAGCTCCACCTGGACCCCCGGGTCGCCCGCGTCGGCCGTGTAGTCCTCCGGCTTGGTCTCGTCGATGCCGTCGGGGGCCTTGAGGGCCTTCAGGACGAAGGTGAGGACCACCGTCACCACCACGTTCAGGACGAACGCCGTGAGGCCGATGTAGCCGATCTCACCGATGCCGGGGATCTCCTTCGAGGAGCCGCCGAAGTGCTTCTGGGTCGGCGAGGCCACCCCGTACGCGGCGGCCGTGCCGTAGACCATGCCGACCGCCCAGCCCGCGAGCAGCGCCCAGCGGTGGAACCAGCGGGTGAACAGGCCGCCGACCAGGGCCGGGAAGGTCTGCAGGATCCAGATGCCGCCCAGGAGCTGGAAGTTGATGGCGACCGTCTTGTCCATGGTGAGGACGAACGCCAGCGCGCCCACCTTGACCAGGAGCGAGACCAGCTTGGAGACCTTCGTCTCCTGGGCCGGCGTCGCGTCCGGCTTGATGAAGTCCTTGTAGATGTTGCGGGTGAAGAGGTTCGCGGCCGCGATGGACATGATGGCCGCCGGCACCAGCGCTCCGATGCCGATCGCCGCGAAGGCCACGCCGGCGAACCAGTCCGGGAACATCGTCTCGAAAAGCTGCGGGATCGCGAGCTGCCCGTTCTGCACCTTGATCCCGGCCGCGATCGCCATGAAGCCGAGCAGCGCGAGCAGGCCCAGCATCAGCGAGTACAGCGGCAGGATCGTGGTGTTGCGGCGGATCACCTCACGGCTGCGCGAGGACAGCGTCGCCGTGATCGAGTGCGGGTACATGAACAGCGCGAGCGCCGAGCCGAGCGCCAGCGTGGCGTACGTCCACTGCCCCGCCTCCGCCGGTACCAGCGCACCGCGCGGCGCGCCCGTCGCCGGGTTGGTCTGGCTGTACGCGTCGCCCGCCCTGGCGAAGATCTCGTCGAAGCCGCCCAGCTTGATCGGGATGTAGATGATCGCCACCGCGATGACGATGTAGATCAGGGTGTCCTTGACGAAGGCGATCAGGGCGGGAGCCCGCAGGCCCGACGAGTACGTGTAGGCCGCCAGCACGCCGAACGCGATCAGCAGCGGCAGGTCCTTGATGAACCAGTTGGTGTCCTCGCCGCCGCCGACGCCCATCACGTCCAGCACGGCCTGGATGCCGACGAGCTGGAGCGCGATGTACGGCATGGTCGCGAGGATGCCGGTGACGGCCACGGCCAGCGACAGGCCCTTGGAACCGAAGCGGCCGCGCACGAAGTCGGACGTCGTCACGTACCCGTGCTTGTGGGACACCGACCACAGGCGGGGGAGGAAGGTGAAGATCAGCGGGTAGACCAGGATCGTGTACGGCACCGCGAAGAAGCCGGCCGCGCCCGCCGCGTAGATCGCCGCCGGTACGGCCACGAAGGTGTACGCCGTGTACAGGTCGCCGCCGAGCAGGAACCACGTGACCCAAGTGCCGAACGACCGGCCGCCCAGGCCCCACTCGTCGAGGCTGTTCTCGTTCTCGGCCTTGCGCCACCGTGAGGCCAGGAAGCCCATGACCGTGACGAGCAGGAAGAAGAAGATGAAGACGGCGAGTGCGACGCCGTTCACGCCGTCCTTCACCGCGTACCTCCCTGACGGGCGCGCTGGTCACGCTGCCACAGCTTGTAGGCGGTCATCGTCAGCGCGGTGGAGATGATCACCCACGCCATCTGGTACCAGTAGAAGAACGGGATGCCGATGAAGGCCGGGTCGGTCTTGGCGTAGGAGCCGACCCACAGCATGGCCACGAAGGGCGCTAGGAGGCAGAGGGCGATGACGACGCGCATCGGCGTCACCACCGGTCCTCTACTGGCTTCTGGGGCTTGCGACATCAGGCGGCTCCGTCCCCTCAGTGATCACCTGTGTAATGCGCAGGCAATCTAGGTCAGGGTGCGGCGGGAACGGAACCCCTCGTCCGCAATGCGGTACCCAATAGAAACCCGGGCTCACCAGCGGTCCGCGGCGTGCGCTACTCGACAGGCCGCTTCAGTCGTGCCACGAACTTGTACCGGTCCCCCCGGTACACCGACCGCACCCACTCCACCGGCTGCCCCTCCCGGTCCAGCGAGTGCCGGGACAGCATCAGCATCGGCAGGCCGACGTCCGTGCCGAGCAGGCCGGCCTCGCGCGGGGTGGCCAGCGAGGTCTCGATGGTCTCCTCGGCCTCCGCGAGATGGACGTCGTAGACCTCGGCGAGCGCGGTGTACAGGGACGTGTACTTCACCAGCGACCGCCGCAGCGCGGGGAAGCGCTTGGCGGACAGATGAGTGGTCTCGATGGCCATCGGCTCGCCGTTGGCCATGCGCAGCCGCTCGATGCGCAGCACGCGTCCGCCGGGCGTGATGTCGAGCAGGCCGGCGAGGCGGTCGTCGGCGGTGATGTAGCCGATGTCCAGGAGCTGCGAGGTGGGTTCGAGGCCCTGGGCGCGCATGTCCTCGGTGTACGAGGTCAGTTGCAGCGCCTGGGAGACCTTTGGCTTGGCGACGAACGTGCCCTTGCCCTGGATGCGCTCCAGACGGCCCTCGACGACCAGCTCCTGAAGCGCCTGGCGCACGGTCGTGCGCGAGGTGTCGAACTCCGCCGCCAGCGTGCGCTCGGGAGGCACCGGCGTGCCGGGTGCCTGGGTGTCCGTCATATCGAGCAGGTGCTTCTTCAGGCGGTAGTACTTGGGCACGCGTGCGGTACGGACGGGTGCCCCGCTCTCGTTCTCCGCACTGCTGACGTCGGTGCTCATGCTCCGCCTTCCCGGCTCGGTCTGCCGACACGATCCCACTTGTATACCGTCGGCGCCGCTTTTGGTCTAGTCCACCACGTCCAGTGGTCTACCTGAAGTATGGCGTGTGCAGCCGGTATTTCGCTGGCTTATTACTTAAAGGTTCCTGCATATGTAGGTCGCATAACGGCTGGTCAGAGCCTTATCGCGCCTCTTGACAGGTCTCGTGGTCCAAGCCAAGCTCCTCCCTACTGGTCTACACCAATGGTCCAGCTGAGGAGGGTGGCGTGAAGCGCAAGCTGATATCCGCGATCGGTATCGCGGGCATGATGGTCTCCATCGCGGCGTGCGGGGGCGAGGGCAATGGTTCGGACAAGGGCGGCGCGGACGCCAAGGAGCTGACCGTCTGGCTCACCGTCGACGCCCAGAACAACTGGCCGCAGCTGGTGAAGGCCGCCGACGCCGCGGTGCAGAAGAAGCACCCCGGCCTCAAGATCAACCACGAGTACTACGGCTGGCCCGACAAGAACGCCAAGCTCGACGCCGTCCTCGCCACCGACAAGGCCCCCGACGTGGTCGAGATGGGCAACACCGAGATGCTCGGCTACATGGTCAAGGGCGCCTTCGCTCCCCTGGACCCGGCGAAGTTCGACAACTCCGACGCCTGGCTGGACGGCCTCAAGGCCTCGGTCACCTACGAGGACAAGACCTACGGCGTCCCGTACTACGCCGGCGGCCGCGTCGCCAACTGGCGCAAGGACATCGCGGCTTCGGTCGGTGTGAAGACGCCCCCGAAGACCTACAAGGAGCTCACCGCCGCCCTGGACAAGATCCAGAAGAAGGAGGGCGGCAAGTACAACGCCTGGTACCAGCCCACCCGCGACTGGTACGCGGCCATGTCCTTCGTCTACGACGCCGGCGGCGCCATCGCCACCGAGTCGGGCGGTCAGTGGAAGGCCAGTCTCTCCTCGCCCGAGTCCCTCAAGGGCCTGACGGAGTTCAAGAACGTCGTCGACTCCTACATGCACGGCGACAAGACCAAGGACGAGTCCGACCGCTACATCGTCTACGGCCAGGGCAAGTCCGCCATGATCTTCGCCGCCGCCTGGGAGGGCGCGACCGCCGAGGACCCCAAGAACGACAAGACCGGCAAGCTCAAGGGCAACCTCGAGAACTTCGTGATGCCCGGCCCGTCCGGCAAGAACATGCCCGTCTTCCTGGGCGGCAGCGACCTCGCCGTGCCGGTGAAGTCCGACGCGCAGGACCTGGCCGCCGAGTGGATCAACGCGTACACCGGCTCCTCCGGGCAGAAGGGCCTGATGGCCAAGGGCAATCTGCCCAACAACAAGACCGACCTCGCGACGCTGAAGAACGACCCGGCGACCGCGGTCCCCGCCACCGCGGCCGAGTCCAACTGGTTCGTCCCGATGGCCCCCGGCTGGGGCCAGGTCGAGAAGGCGCAGATCCTGCAGACCATGCTGCAGAGCATCGGCACCGGCAAGAAGTCGGTCGAATCCGCCGCCAAGGACGCGGACGCCGCGATCGACAAGGTCATCAACACGAAGTGACCTACGGGCGGGGCTCCCTCACCGGGCGGAGCCCCGCCGTCGTCAGACCTGAGGGAGCGCCGAGGAGCACGCGATGAGTGCCGCAGACACCACCACCCCCGCCAAGGTGCCGCCACCGCGGCAGGCACCGCCACCCCCTTCCGACGATCTGCCACGGGTGAAGCGGCCGTCGGGCGGGGCCACGGCCCCCTGGCTGCTGCTCGCGCCCTGCCTGCTGATCCTCGCCCTGGTCATGGGCTATCCGCTGGCCCGGCTGGTCACCCTGTCCTTCCAGAAGTTCGGGCAGTCCCAGCTCTGGGGCTTCCAGCCGGCCGAGTCGGTCGGGTTCGACAACTTCGCCAAGGTGCTGGGCGACGGCGAGTTCTGGGCCGTCGTCCTGCGGACCATCGTCTTCGCGGCCGGAGCCGTCGTCTTCACCATGGTGATCGGCATGGCGCTCGCCCTGCTGCTCCAGCGGGTCTCCGGCTGGCTGAAGGTGCTCATCAACATCGTGCTGGTGGCGAGCTGGGGCATGCCGGTGATCGTGGCGACCACGGTCTTCAAGTGGCTCTTCGACTCGGACTACGGCGTCCTCAACGCGCTGCTCAGCAAGCTTCCCGGCGTGGAGATGATCGGCCACAACTGGTTCGCGAGCGGGCCCCAGGGCCTGGCCGTGATCATGCTGCTGGTGGTGTGGGGAGCCGTGCCGTTCGTGGTGATCACGCTCAGCGCCGGACTCACCCAGGTCCCGAAGGAACTGGAGGAGGCGGCCCGTCTGGACGGCGCCGGGTCCTGGGGCGTCTTCCGCTACGTCACCCTGCCCGTCCTCAAGCCGATCATCGTGATGCTCACGACCCTGTCGGTCATCTGGGACATGGGCGTCTTCCCCCAGGTGTTCGTCATGCGCAACGGCCACCCCGAGCCGGAGTTCCAGGTCCTCAACACCTACTCCTACGACCGGGCGTTCGTGGTCAACGACTACGCGCAGGGCTCGGCCATCGCACTGATCACCGTCCTGCTGCTGCTCGGCGTGGTCGCCGTCTACATGCGGCAGATGCTGAAGATCGGAGAGGTCGAATGAGCACGCTCGCCGGAGCCGGCCGCCGTAAGTCGCGGCTCGGCTGGAACCTCCTCGGCCTCCTGGTCTTCGTCGTCGCCGGCTTCCCGCTCTACTGGATGCTCAACACGGCGTTCAAGCCCGCCAAGGACGCCATCGACCCGGACCCGAGCCTGCTGCCCACCGGCATCACCTTCGCCAACTTCGGCCGGGCGCTGGACATCGCCGACTTCTGGGGCCCGGTGGGCCGCAGCCTGGTGGTGTCGCTGGCGGTCGTCGTCATCGGCATGGTCGTCGGGCTGCTGGCCGCGCTCGCCATCTCCCGGTTCGCCTTCCGCGGCCGGAAGATCGTGATCGTGGGCATCCTGGCGGTCCAGAT
Source organism: Streptomyces sp. NPDC056948 (assembly GCF_042674225.1). Classification (NCBI taxonomy): domain Bacteria; kingdom Bacillati; phylum Actinomycetota; class Actinomycetes; order Kitasatosporales; family Streptomycetaceae; genus Streptomyces; species Streptomyces sp. NPDC056948. Next base: position 8,597 of record NZ_JBHUQX010000121.1, on the reverse strand, counting down.
GGTGCCGTTGGTCGCCATGATCATCCCGGTGTTCCTGCTGCTCAACGACCTGGGCCAGTACGACCGGCTGACCGGCCTCATCATCACGTATCTGACCTTCATCCTCCCGTTCACGGTGTGGACGCTGCGCGGCTTCATCGTCAACATCCCGAAGGAACTGGAGGAGGCGGCCATGGTCGACGGCTGCTCCCGCACGGGCGCCTTCCTCCGGGTCGTCTTCCCGCTCCTGGCCCCCGGCATGGTCGCCACCTCGGTCTACGGCTTCATCCAGGCCTGGAACGAATACCTCTACGCCCTGATGCTGCTCAGCCAGAAGAACCAGACCGCGACCGTCTGGCTCGGCAACTTCACCACCAAGCACGGCACCGAATACGCCCCGATGATGGCCGGCGCCACGATGATGGCCGTGCCCATCGTCGCCCTCTTCCTCCTCGTCCAGCGCAAGATGGCCGCGGGCCTGACCGCGGGCGCCGTGAAGGGATGACCCCACCCGATGACGACACTCGCCCGCGGTGCCGACACGCTCACGCGTGACGCCCTGACGGTTCTCCAGCCCGGCTTCACCGGCACCACCGCCCCCGACTGGCTGCTGCGCCGGCTCGGTGAGGGCCTCGCCTCCGTCGGCCTGTTCGGCCGCAACATCGCCTCGCCCGGCCAACTGGCCGCGCTCACCGCGCAGCTCCGGGCCGAGCGCGACGACGTGCTGGTCGCGATCGACGAGGAAGGCGGTGACGTGACCCGCCTCGAGGTGCGGTCCGGCTCCTCCTTCCCGGGCAACCACGCGCTCGGCGCGGTCGACGACGTCGAGCTGACGCGAGCCGTAGCCCACGAACTGGGCCGCCGCCTCGCGGCCTGCGGTGTGAACCTCAACTGGGCCCCGTCCGCCGACGTGAACTCCAACCCGTCCAACCCGGTGATCGGCGTCCGCTCCTTCGGCGCCGACACCGACCTGGCCGCCCGGCACACCGCGGCCTATGTGTCGGGCCTGCAGTCCGCCGGAGTCGCCGCCTGCACCAAGCACTTCCCCGGCCACGGAGACACGGCCGTCGACTCCCACCACTCCCTCCCGCGCATCGACGTCCCCGCGGACGTGCTCGCCGACCGCGAACTGACCCCGTTCCGCGCGGCCATCGCCGCCGGCACCCGGGCCGTGATGAGCGCCCACATCCTGGTCCCGGCCCTGGACCCCGACCACCCGGCCACGCTCTCCCGGCGCGTCCTGACCGGCCTGCTGCGCGGCGAACTCGGCTACGACGGCCTCATCGTCACCGACGGCATGGAGATGCGGGCCATCGCCGGCACCTACGGCATCGAACGCGGCAGCGTCCTCGCCGTCGCCGCCGGAGCCGACGCGATCTGCGTGGGCGGCGGCCTGGCCGACGACGCGACCGTACTGCGGCTGCGCGACGCCCTGGTCACGGCGGTACGCGCGGGCGAACTGCCGGAGGAACGCCTCGCCGACGCCGCCGACCGGGTACGGGCGCTGGCCCGCTGGGCGAGCACGGCCGGCCGCTCGCCCGAGGACCCGCACGGCGACGAGATCGGCCTGCGGGCCGCCCGCCGCGCCCTCACGGTGACCGTCGCACCGGGCCCGGAGCGCCCGGAGAGCTTCAAGCCCCTCACCGAACCGCCCTACGTCGCCGCCCTCACCCCCGTCGCCAACATCGCGGTCGGCGACGAGACCCCGTGGGGCGTCGCCGCGGAACTCATCCACCTCCTGCCGGGCACCGTGACCGGCAGCTTCTCCGCCCAGAACGGCAAGGGCGACGACAGCGGGGAGAGTGCCGGACGGGCGGCCCTCCAGGCGGCCGGTCCGCGCCGCATCGTCGCCGTCGTCCGCGACGAGCACCGCCACCCCTGGATGGCCTCGGCCCTCGACACCCTGCTGGCGGCCCGCCCCGACACCATCGTGGTCGAGATGGGCGTCCCCCAGGCCGCCCCGCGCGGCGCCCTGCACATCGCCACCCATGGCGCGGCCCGCGTCTGCGGCAGGGCGGCAGCCGAGGTGATCACCGGCCTCGCCGGGATCACGGGGTTGTAAGGCTGCACCTGAATGTAGTACTTCTTATACATGAGCGAGCAGGTGCACAACAGGTTGGCCATGGTGCGTGCCGAACGGAAGGTGTCGCGCCAGAGCCTGGCCGAGGCAGTGGGAGCCCACTACCAGACCATCGGCTACATCGAGCGAGGGCAGTACAACCCGAGCCTCGACCTGGCGCTGAAGATCTCGAAGTTCTTCGGCCTGCCGGTCGAGGCCGTGTTCTCCCTCGAACCGTTCCGGCCGCTCACGGACGAGGTCTACGGGAGGAACCAGCCATGACGACGACACGCCTCACCCGCTACGACCGCAGCATGCTGCGGCTGATGAACGACCGCCGGGGCCAGGCCTGGTACGCCACGGCGGCACGCCGGCGCCTGGCCGTCGCGGCGCACATCACCCTCACCGTGGCCCTCGGCGGACTGATGACCCACTTCCTCCTCGCCGAGGGCGAGCCGCTGTGGCCCGTCGCCGTGATGGCCGTAGTGCTGCTTCCCTGGATGGTCGCGACCGGCGTCATCAACGGCGCCACCAGGGGCCTGCTGGAGCTGCGCGAACACGTCCTGGACGAGCGGCAGTCGACGGAACGCAGCCGCGTCCTGGCCCGCGCCCACCGCATGACGACCCTGCTCCTGGCAGCGGTGGCGGTTGCCTTGCTGATCACGGGCGGCGTCGCCGGCGACGCCCCGAAGGCCTACGCCGCGCCCCTGCTCCTCGCCGTTCTCGTCGCCCACTGGCTGATGCCGCTCTGGGTGGCCGGCCTGCGCGCCCAGGACGAGCCGGCCGAGGACGACGTACTGGAGGCCGGGGCCCCCGCGTCTGCGGCGTGACGCGAACGGCAGGGTCTCCGGCGACAGGGACTCCAGCGACAGGGCTCTAGCGACAGGGGCTCTGAAGGGCAGGCCCTAGATCCCCTGCCACTCCGGCTTGTTGACGTACGTGTGCCGGAAGTAGTCCGCGAGCTTCAGCTTCGACGCGGCGGCCTCGTCGACGACGACGGTCGCGTGGGGGTGGAGCTGGAGCGCGGACGCGGGGCACACCGCGGCGACCGGCCCTTCCACCGTCGCCGCGACCGCGTCCGCCTTGCCCTCGCCGGTGGCGAGCAGTACCAGGTGCCGGGCCTCCAGGATGGTGCCGATGCCCTGCGTGATCACATGGTGCGGCACCTGGTCGATGTCGCCGTCGAAGAAGCGCGCGTTGTCGATCCGGGTCTGCTCGGTCAGCGTCTTGATCCGGGTCCGCGACGCCAGTGACGAGCACGGCTCGTTGAACCCTATGTGCCCGTCGGTCCCGATCCCGAGCAGCTGAAGGTCCACACCCCCAGCGTCCGACAGTACCTTGTCGTACGCCTCGCACGCGCCCTGCACGTCCTCGGCGGTGCCGTCCGGGCCCGTGAACTGGCCCATCCCGATCCCGAGCGGCTCCAGCACTTCGCGCCGCAGCACCGAGCGGTACGACTCCGGATGGTCGGCGGGCAGCCCCACGTATTCGTCGAGCTGCGCGATCCGCGCCCCCGTGACGTCCACGGCACCGGAGAGCACCTTGGCCGCCAGCGCCTCGTACACGGGCAGCGGCGTCGAGCCCGTGGCCACGCCGAGCAGCGCCTCGGGCTTGCGCCGGAGCAGCTGGGCCATGGCCTCGGCGATGAGCTCGCCGCCCGCCTTGGCGTCCGGAACGATCACAACTTCCACGCTGGGCCTGCCTCTCTGAGAGGAATGCTCGACTGGGACTGGACCCACGAGGGGCCATGTGGTTTAGACCAATCTAACAGAGCGGGGCCGCCGCTCCCAGGGTGTACGCCCTCGCTCCCGAGCGGGCGGCACGACTGTGCCGACCAGGCCTCCACCAGGTGAACAGTCCCGGTCCCGCGGGGGCGTTCTCCGGCCCGGGGGAGTGGAATGGGACTGCAGTCACCCGCGCCACGGAAGGAACCCGCCATGACCGCCGCCGCCACACCGGACCCCCTCAGCGAGTTCCCGGGCCGGACCATGGTCCGGGAGATGGCGGAGCAGCCCGCCGTCCTGCGCCGGATCCTGGCCGACGGCGCCCCCGCCGTCCGGGACGTGGCACGGCGGATCGCCGCCCGCGCACCCCGCTTCGTCCTGCTGACCGCCCGCGGCACGTCCGACAACGCCGCTCTCTACGCCAAGTACCTTCTGGAGATCCGCCTCGGCCTGCCCTGCGGACTCACCTCGATGTCCACCACCACGGCCTACGGCGCCCGACCCGACCTCACGGACGTCCTCGTCGTCACCGTCAGCCAGTCCGGCGGCTCCCCGGACCTGGTCGCCTCGACCCGGGCCGCCCGCGAGGCCGGCGCGATCACCCTGGCCGTCACCAACAACCCCGGCTCACCGCTCGCCGACGTCTCCGAGTACCACATCGACATCATGGCCGGACCGGAGAAGGCGCTCCCCGCGACCAAGACCTACACCGCCTCCCTCCTGGCGCTCTACCTGTTCGTCGACGGCCTGCGCGGTGGCGACGGCGCGCCCGCGCACGTCCTTCCGGACCTCGCCGGGCAACTGCTCGCCCGGCAGGACGAGGTGCGCACCCTCGCCGCCCGGTACCGCTTCGCCGAGCGCATGGTGATCACCTCGCGCGGTTACGGCTACCCCACGGCCAAGGAGGCCGCCCTCAAGCTGATGGAGACCAGCTACATCCCCGCCCTCTCCTACTCCGGCGCCGATCTGCTGCACGGACCGCTCGCCATGGTGGACAACGTCTCCCCGGTCATCGCCGTGGTCACCGACGGCAAGGGCGGCGAAGCGCTCCAGCCCGTCCTCGACCGGCTGCGCGACCGCGGCGCCGATCTGGTCGTCATCGGCCCGAGGCATCAGGTCGAGCAGGCGACGGCCGGCTTCGTCCTGCCGACGGACGGTGTGGCCGAAGAGGTCCAGCCCGTCCTGGAGATCATCCCCCTCCAACTCCTCGCCTACGAGGTCACCATCGCCCGCGGCCAGGACCCGGACGCGCCTCGCGCCCTGGCGAAGGTGACGGAGACGCGCTGAACCACGGGGGACTCACGGGCGCCGGGGGGGGGGTGCCCTCGGTCCTGACCGCCGTCGCGCGAGCCCGGCTTGGGTGCGGGCGAGTGTGCCCCCGAGGTCGCCCGCGCCCGTCTACGTCAGCGAACCCCCCGTCACATCCACCCAGCTCCCCGTCACCCACCGGCCTCCGTCCGAGGCCAGGAACGCCACCACGTCGGCGACCTCGGCGGACTCGCCCACTCCGCCCAGCGCCGATAGCGCCGCGGCCTTCGCCCAGCCGTCGGCACTTCCGTGGAGCAGCTCGGCCGTGTTGTCCGTGTCGATGATCCCCGGCGCCACCGAGTTGACCGTGATGCCTCGAGGGCCCAGCACCTTGGACAGGTCCCGTGAGAGGACGTCCAGCGCGCCCTTCGTCATCGCGTACGCCACGTTGTCCGGCATCGCCGCCGTCCGGGCCAGGCCCGACGAGATGTTGACGACCCGGCCGCCGTCCCGCAGTCGCGTCATGCCGTGCTTGAGGATGAAGAACGGCGCCTTCACATTGACCGCGAAGACCTGGTCGTACTCCCGCTCGTCCAGTTCCCCGATCGGTCGCGTGGTCCCGATCCCCGCGTTGTTCACCAGGATGTCGAGCCCGTCCGCGTGCCGGTCGAACTCCTCCCACAGCGCCTCGGCGTCGCCCGGTACTCCGAGCTCCACGCCCACCGTGAACGCCGAGCCGCCCGCTGCCTCGATCGCAGCGGCCGTTTCCTTCGCCGCCGTCTCGCTCCTGCCGTAGTGCACCCCGACCCGCGCGCCGTCGCGCCCCAGCCGCTCGGCGATGCCTCGTCCGATGCCCCTGCTCGCCCCCGTGACGAGTGCGGTCCTGCCCGTGAGCACGCCCATGTCGGCTCCCCCTTCGCATTTTCCTAGCGGTCGCTACAGAAATGACCGTACAGCAGCCCGCCGACATTTCTCTAGTGCCCGCTATAAAATGCACCCCATGGTGAACGACGACGACGCGACAGCGAAGACCGAGAGGCGCGCAGCCGCGGACACCCGGAGGGCGGAGGTCTCGGCGGGGAGTCAGAGGAAGGGCAGGCCTCGCGGACGTCCCCGCTCCTTCGATCGCGAGACCGCGCTGGAGAAGGCCCTCCTGGCCTTCTGGGAGCACGGCTATGAGGCCACGTCCGTCTCCGATCTCACCCGCGTCATGGACATCGGCGCTCCCAGCCTCTACGCGGCCTTCGGTGACAAGCGCTCCCTCTTCGAGGAGGTCGTCCGCGTATACGGCACGGGGCACGGCTCGTTCACCGACCGTGCCCTCGCCGAGGAGCCCACCGCCCGGGCCGCCGTCGAGCGGGCACTGCGCGAGGCCGCCACCGCGTACACCGAACCCGGCCACCCGCACGGCTGCCTCGTCGTCCACGCCGCCACGAACTGCTCGGACGCCGAGGTCGAGCAGTCGCTGCGGGACCGCCGCAACGCCAACATCGCCGCGTTCGAGAGCCGTATCAGAGCCGATGCCGCCGCCGGCGTGCTGCCCTCGGGCACCGACGCCGCCGCCCTGGCCCGCCACGTCGGAGCGATGATCCAGGGCATGTCACAACAGGCGCGGGACGGGGCGAGCCGGGAGGAACTGGAGGCGGTCGCGAAAATTGCCATGACCATCTGGCCCCGCACAGGAACCCACACGGGTTAGGCTGCGTGGTGGACGTCAGTACGTCCGATTCGCGGGAGACAGAACAACAACGAACAGCCTCCAACGCATGGACACTCCCTAGTGGTCTAGTCCACAATGCGTAGGAGGGCGTTTGCGAAGCGCGTACAAGCCTCCGTCTTCCCCGCACAGGAGGACGGACCGAGGAACCGAGGCTCTCTGCCCTGACTGCCCCGGCTCCTCATCCTTCGGCCGACCGGGACCGCACACCCCACGGCCGATGCTGCTCCGGGCTGCGGTGCCGGGAGGGTTGAGGGTCCCTCTCAGGCGCCGCGGCCCGCGGGTGTTTCCGGGCCCGTACGGGAACCGAACATTTCAGAGCCGTACAAACCCCCGGGTACGCTCGCACACGTGCCCTCCATGAACGAACTCGTACGCCAGCACACCGCCCTCGACGACACCGATCTCGAGTGGCTGCACCTGCTGGTCTCGGAGTGGCAGTTGCTCTCCGACCTCTCCTTCGCCGACCTGGTCCTGTGGGTCCCCACCAGCGACGGCACCCGGTACGTCTCGGTCGCCCAGATGCGGCCCAACACCGGCCCGACCTCGTACCAGGACGACATGGTGGGCCACCTCGTCCCGCGAGGCCGCCGCCCCATGCTGGACGCCGCCCTCGACGAGGGCCGCATCGTGCGCGAGGGCGACCCCGAGTGGCGCGAAGAGGTTCCCGTCCGGGTCGAGTCGATCCCCGTGCGGCGGGAGGGACGCGTCCTCGGTGTCATCGCGCGCAACACCAACCTCCTCACCGTGCGTACCCCGAGCCGCCTGGAGCTCACCTACCTGCAGAGCGCCTCCGACCTCGCGCAGATGGTCGCGGCCGGCTCCTTCCCGTTCGCGAACCAGCAGCTCGACATGGACGCCTCGCCCCGCGTGGGCGACGGCCTCATCCGGCTCGACGCCGATGCCATCGTCCAGTACGCCTCACCGAACGCGCTCTCCGCCTACCATCGTCTCGGCCTCGCCTCCGACCTCGTCGGCCAGCACCTGGGCAGGACCACCGCCGAACTTGCCCCGACCCGGGGCCCGGTGGACGAGGCGCTCGCCAAGGTCGCCAGCGGCTGGGCGCCGCGCGAGTTCGAGATCGAGGCCAGCGACGGGGTGATCCAGTTCCGCGCGATCCCCCTCAGTCCCAAGGGCACCCGGATCGGCTCGCTGGTCCTGCTTCGTGACGTCACTGAACTCCGCCGTCGTGAACGAGAGTTGATCACCAAGGACGCGACGATCCGGGAGATCCACCACCGGGTCAAGAACAACCTCCAGACGGTGGCGGCCCTGCTCCGTCTCCAGGCCCGGCGCATCGAGTCCGACCGCGGCCGCGAGGCCCTCGAAGAAGCGGTGCGACGCGTCGGCTCGATTGCGATCGTGCACGAGACGCTCTCTCAGAACCTGGACGAGCGCGTCGAGTTCGACGACATCGCCGACCGTGTCCTGGCCATGGTCGCGGAAATCTCCCCGGGCAAGGTCACGGGCCGGCGCACCGGCCGCTTCGGCATCCTCGACGCCGAGGTCGCCACGCCGTTGTCGATGGTGCTGACCGAGGTTCTGCAGAACGCCCTGGAGCACGGCTTCCGCGAGGGCGACACCGGCACGGTCGAGGTGTCGGCGATCCGCGGCGGCACGAGCAAGGAGGCCCGACTGCTGGTCACCGTCCAGGACGACGGGGTCGGCCTGCCGGAAGGGTTCGATCCGCACACGGCCGGCAATCTGGGCCTGCAGATCGTCCGAACGCTGGTGGAGGGCGAGTTGGGCGGCACCTTCGACATGGTCCCGGCCCCGGAGCGCGGTACCCGTGTGATCCTCGACATCCCGGTGCGGTCACAGAAGTAGGAAACGGCCGACGGCCCTCCGCCGAAGGCCCCCTGAACAGCAT
>NZ_JBHUQX010000120.1:0-22123 GCF_042674225.1 Streptomyces sp. NPDC056948 | reverse complement strand
CCCTGTCACAGCCGGCCACATCGGCGAGGGCCCGCCGGGCCACGCACCCCGCCCGGCCCATAGGGGCCGGCAGCCCGACGGGCAAGCGCACGACGGCCGACCGACGGCAGTCGAACATCAGCGCCAGGCCCGCCCGCGCGCGACCGTCACACCCCAGCGGAGCTGCCCGCCCGGCCGACCGCATCGGGCGATCCGCCGGACCGCGCACGCCCACCCGCCCACCGGGACCCCCGGCAACCCGGCGGGGCAGACAAGCACACGACAGCCGACTGGCTGCGGCCGATCCGAACCGGATCAATTCCGCCGATGCCAGCACATACCGGCACTGCTGACGAAGCGCGTCCTCAGGCCTCGCGCTCCAGCGCCGCCAGTTCGACCGCGTAGGCCGGCTTCTCTCCGGCCAGCAGCCGTTCCGCCTCCTCGGCGACCGTCTGGCCCAGGCGGGCCAGTTCGTTGCCCTGGGAGCCCGCGAGGTGCGGGGTGACGAAGGCGCCGGGCAGGTCGTAGAGGGGTGAGTCGGCGGGGAGCGGCTCGGGGTCGGTGACGTCGAGGATCGCGGTCAGGCGCCCGGCGCGCAGTTCCGCCACGAGGGCGTCGTGGTCGACCAGCGCGCCGCGCGCGGTGTTGACGAGCACCGCCCCGTCGGGCATCAGGGCCAGCTCGCGGCGGCCGATCAGGTGATGGGTCTCGGGTGTCTCGGGGGCGTGGACGGTGACGATGTCGGAGGTGCGCAGCAGATCGTCCAGCTCCAGGAGGGGGACGCCCAGCGCGGCGGCCTCCGCCTCGTCGACGTACGGGTCGGTGAGGGCGGGCCGCAGATCGAAGGGGCGGAGCAGTTCGAGGACGCGGCGGCCGATACGGGAGGCGCCGATCACGCCGACGCGGCGGCCGTAGTTGCCGATGCCGGGGACGATGCCCCAGCCGGAGGAGGTGCGGGACGTGCGCATCCGGTCGCGCGCGGCGAGGACGTCCTTCCCGGCGAGCAGGATCATGGCGAGGGTGTACTCGGCGACCGGCAGCGCGTTGGCGACGGCGGCCGAGGAGACGGCGATGCCGCGCCGCCAGATCCCGGGGGTGGCCAAGGACTTCACCGAGCCGGCCGAGTGCAGTACGGCGCGCAGCCGGGGAGCCGCGTCGAGGACCGTCTCGTCGAGCCGCGGGCAGCCCCAGCCGGTCACCAGGATCTCGGTCCGGGCCAGCGCGCCGCGCACACGCGGGTCGGTGAAGTCCTGCGCCACGAGGGCGGGATCGATGTCCACGGACTCCCGCAGCCGCGCCAGCACCTCGGGCGGGAAGACCTGCGGCACGTTCTCGGCGGCCATGGCGAACAGTGCCTGGGGGCGCTGGCTCAAGGAGGTGACCTTCCGGCTCGGCGGCGGAACTGAGGCGATAGAAAACGCTCTCTACTATGTCTCCACGGTAGGCCGGGCCGGGCGGCTGGAGCAATGGACACCGGGCCGAGGTAGGTTCCGGCAGGGGCTTGCAGTCCCCACAGCCTCGGGGAAAGGACGACGTGGATGAACGGGACCGTGACCAACTGGGCGGGCAACATCACCTACGCGGCCAAGGAGCTGCACCGGCCGGGCTCGCTCACCGCACTGCGCGCGCTGGTCGCGGACAGCGACCGGGTGCGGGTGCTGGGCAGCGGACACTCGTTCAACGAGATCGCCGAGCCGGGCGCCGAGGGCGTCCTGCTGTCGCTGGCCGGTCTGCCGCCGGAGGTGGACGTCGACACCGCGGCCCGCACGGTCCGCGTCGGCGGCGGCGTGCGCTACGCGGAGCTGGCCCGCCGGCTGCACGGGCAGGGTCTGGCGCTGCACAACATGGCGTCCCTGCCGCACATTTCGGTGGCCGGGTCGGTCGCCACCGGCACCCATGGCTCGGGGGTCCTCAACGGCCCGCTCTCGACGGTCGTACGCGAGGTGGAACTGGTCACGGCGGACGGCTCGACGGTGACGATAGGACGGGACGAGGAGCGCTTCGGCGGGGCCGTCACCTCGCTCGGCGCACTCGGTGTCGTCACCGCGCTCACCCTCGACCTGGAGCCCGCCTTCGAGGTCGAACAGCATGTCTTCACCGAACTGCCGCTGCGGGGAATGGACTCCGGGACGTTCGAGACGGTGATGGCGACGGGGTACAGCGTCAGCCTCTTCACCGACTGGCGTGCGCCGGGCTTCCGGCAGGTGTGGCTGAAGCGGCGCACCGACCAGGCCCTGCCGGCCTTCCCCTGGGCCGCTCCCGCCGCCGAGAAGATGCACCCGGTGCCGGGCATGCCCGCGGTGAACTGCACCGAGCAGTTCGGTGTGCCGGGGCCGTGGCACGAGCGACTTCCGCACTTCCGGGCGGAGTTCGTCCCGAGCAGCGGGGCGGAGCTGCAGTCGGAGTATCTGCTGCCGCGCGGGCACGCCGTGGAGATGCTGCGCGCGCTCGACGCGATCCGGGAGACGGTCGCCCCCGTTCTGCAGACCTGCGAGGTGCGTACGGTCGCCGGTGACGACCAGTGGCTGAGCCCGTCCCACGGCCGGGACACCGTCGCGGCGCACTTCACCTGGGTCGAGGACACACGGGCGGTGCTGCCGGTGGTGCGGCGGGTCGAGGAGGCGCTGGAGCCCTTCGGGGCGCGGCCGCACTGGGGAAAGGTGTTCACCGTGCCCGCGTCCGTCCTGGGCGGGCTGTATCCGCGGCTGGACGACTTCCGTGCGCTGACGCGGGAGCTGGACCCGGAGGGGAAGTTCGCCAACGCCTTCGTACGGGAGGTGCTGGCGACGGCGTAGGGCCTGTGGGCCCCGGGGCGGCCGGGAGGTCAGGCCTCGGCGTGCGACCTGCCGCCCGGGGCGGTGACGCGGTCGGCCTCGGCCTGGACTAGCAGGGAGAGCAGTGACGCCACGGTCAGACCGGCCTCGGCGGGGTGGCGCAGCACCTTGCCGGGGTCGATCCGGTACGTGTTGGTGCGGCCCTCTTTGGTGTGGGAGAGATATCCGTCCTGCTCCAGGTCGGCGATGATCTTCTGCACGGCGCGTTCGGTGAGCCGGCAGTGGGCGGCGATGTCCCGGATACGGGCGCTGTGATTGTCGGCGATGGTCGCCAGCACCCGGGCGTGGTTGGTGATGAACGTCCATCCGGTGTGTGGCTCGGGCACTCCATCCATGCCCCAACTCTAGCGACCCGGGGTTCACGCACTCAAAAACACGTACTTCGTTTCATGTATCGGTTGACGTGTGTGGGGTAGAGAGGCAACGCTGGACACGGAGGCAGGGCGAACGGACAAGGGAGAAGAAGGCCATGCCGGAGCCTGCGTACCCTGCGCGGCCTCGCGCACTGGAGGGCGCCGCATCCATGGCGGGCGACAACGCACCGGCGGCGATCCCGCCGTGCATGGCGACCATGGACGTCGCACCGGACGGCGACCGGATGACCGTGACCCTGTGGGGGGAACTGGACCTGGGAAGCCGACGGCTCCTGCCGGACCTGTACGACATCCTCACGCTGTCGGGCAGCGGCATCGACCTGCGCCTGGACGCGGTCGGCTTCTGCGACTGCTCGGGCCTCAACGTGCTGCTGGATCTGCGCATGCGCGCCCTCGACCTGGACAAGACGGTCGCCGTCCGCTCCGGCGGCCGCTCGGTCGAGCGGGTTCTCGATCTGACCGGCACCCGTGAGCTGTTGACGAACCCCGTCCCTCCGCCCGCCCGTGTTGTCTCCCGTCAGGCCGACGCCGACCAGGACCTGCGGGCCGAAGTCGCCCAGTTGCGACGGGCGATGCAGACCCGGCCGACCATCGATCTGGCCCGCGGCATCCTGATGGCCTCCTTCGGACTGAGCCCCGAGGCGGCCTGGAGCGTGCTGGTCCGGACCTCCCAGAACACCAACACCAAGCTGCGCCGGCTGGCCGAGGAGCTGGTGGGTGCCGCCCACGGAACCACACTGCCGGAGCAGGTGCAGCGGCAACTGGCGGCCGCGGTCGCGAGCGCGAGCACCCGGAGCGCTGCGGCGGCGTGTCCCGCGAGCGGAACCGTCGAGCACGGGGACTGACACACCCCTCCCGCGACCCGCCCCGCCCGCCCCCTGAGGCATCATGAACAGGCCACGGTCGGCCGCCACCGGTCCCACCAGGAGCGCACTTTATAAAGCCCCTTTCCAAACCCCTTGTCGAAAGTCCCGCCAGCCCATAGCCTTGCGCCGCGCCGGTGCCGATGCCGACCCCGGCCAGGGCCGGTCTGGGAAGGAATGGGGCACCCCGGTGAAGCGCACATCACGCGACATCCGCACCGCGAACCGCTACGAGGTGCTGCGCCAGATCATCGCGGAGTCACCCACCTCCCGGCAGGAGCTGGCGGCCGCGACCGGCCTCAGCCTCGCCACGGTGGCCACGCTCGTGGGCGAGCTGCTCGACCTCCGCATGATCACGGAGGTCGGCTTCGAGGACTCGGCCGGTGGCCGGCCCCGGGGCCTGGTGGCGGTCAACGCCTCGGGCGGCGCGCTGATCGGCGTCGACATCGCCGAGACGTACGTCCATGTCGAGCTGTTCGACCTGGGGCTGAACGTCCTGGCCCGCGCCGAGGAGGACGTCCGCGCGAGTGAGAGCCTGCCCGAGCAGGTGGTCGGCCATGTGGCCGCCGCCGTCGGCTCGGTGGTCACCCAGGCCGGCATCGAGGGCGCCCGGGTGCTCGGGGTCGGTGTGAGCGTGCCGGGGCAGGTGGACCGCGCCACCGGCATCTCGGAGTACGCGCCCAACTGGGACTGGCACGACGTACCGCTGCTCGACCTGCTCACAGAGCACATCGCCTACCCGCTCTACCTGGACAACCCGCTGCGCGCCAGCGCGGTCGCCGAGCTGTGGTTCGGGGCCGCGCGCGGGGCCGGGAACGCCGTGGTGGTCAACCTCGGGACCGGCGTGGGCGCCGGGCTCGTCCTGGGCGGCGGGCTGCACCGCGGCGTGAGCAACAGCGCCGGCGAGTGGGGCCACACCACGATGGTGCTGGACGGGCGGCTGTGCCGCTGCGGCAACCACGGCTGTGTGGAGACGTACGTCGGCGCGCGCGGCATCATGCTGAACCTGCGGGAGATCGGCCCCGACAGCCCGCTGCTGCACGCGGAGGACCAGACGGCGACCATCGACGCGCTGGCCCGCGGCATCGCGGCGGACGACCCGGTGGCACGCCGGGCCGTCCACGAGACCGCCCGCTATCTGGGCGCCGGCGTCGCGGACCTGGTGAACCTGTTCAACCCCGAGATCGTCGTGCTGAGCAGCTGGGTCGCCCGCACCCTGGGCGAACCGCTGCTGCACGAGGTGCGCGAGGCCGTGACCCGGCACGCGCTGCCGCGGCCGCTGGCCGCCACCGAGATCGTCCTCTCCCCGATCCCCACCGACCCGGTGTGCCTGGGCGCGGCGACGTTCGCGCTGGAGGGCGCGCTCCAGGCCGTCGGGCAGAAGAACGGCAAACGCACCGCCCCCGTGAGGAGCCGTACCGCCGCCGCACCACCCTCGTAGCGGCGGAAGGAACTCCTCCGCCACTCACGCTTGTTCGAAATCACGAACCGGACACAACGCTTCGAACAGACTTCGTCCAACCCCTTGCCGAAGCCTTAGCCGAAGCTCTAGCGTCCCGCACCGCACCTCTCTTTGAGCCATCTGGCAACGAGCCCCCGGGCCCGTGAGCCAACAGGCAGTGAGCCGAAGAGCCGCAGCCGCACTCGAGACAAGGACGTCAGCATGTCGGCATCGAGCAACATGAACTGGGACCGCCGAACCGTACTGCGGGCCGCGATGGGCCTGGCCGCCGCCGGCGGACTCGCCGCGTGCGGCAGCAACACCGGCCGGGGCGGTGGGTCCGGGTCGGGCGACGGCCTCACCCAGTACTTCCACGCGTACGGCGAGGCCGGCGTCGAGCAGGCCGTCAAGAAGTACGCCAAGGCCTACAAGGACGCCAACGTGACCACGCAGTGGATCACCGGCAACAACTACGAGCAGAAGCTCTTCGCCGCGCTGCTCACCAAGAACGCGCCGGACGTCTTCGAGTTCCACCCGCAGATCCAGCTCGTCAAGAGCGGTCAGGTGGCCGACCTGACCGACATCATCGAGCCCGTCAAGGACGACTTCAACCCGGCCGACATCAAGTCGCACACGGTCGACGGCAAGATATACGGCATCCGGATGATCGACGACCCGCAGTTCCTCTTCTACCGGCCCTCGCTGTTCGAGAAGGCGAAGATCGAGGTTCCGACCACGCTGGAAGAGCTGATCGAGGCCGCCGACAAGCTGACCACCAACAAGGTCAAGGGCATCTTCCTCGGCAACGACCTGACCTCGATCCAGCACAACGTGATCTGGTCGGCCGGCGCCGACACCCTCACCGCGGACAACAAGCCCGCCTTCAACACCGACGCCGTGGCCGACGGCCTCAAGCAGCTTCGTGGCCTGTTCACCAGCGGCAACCTGCTCCTGGACGCCCCCGCCGACTCCTGGGACCCGTCGGCCTTCAACCAGGGCCTGACCGCGATCCAGTGGTGCGGCATGTGGGCCATGCCGGCCATGCAGCAGGCGCTCGGCGACGACATCGGCATCTTCCCCTTCCCGAAGATCGGTTCCGCCGGCAAGGAGTCGGTCTACAACGGCGGCTGGTCGATGTTCGTCAACGCCAAGGGCGACAACGTCGAGGCGGCCAAGGAATACGTCAAGTGGCTGTGGATCGACCAGAAGAAGTACCAGGAGGACTTCGCCACCTCCTACGGCTTCCACATCCCGCCGCGCACCTCCCTCGCCCAGTCCGCTTCCAAGCTGAAGTCCGGCCTGCCGGCCGAGGGCGTGAAGCTCTTCAACGAGTTCGGCCACTTCGACAACATCGGCTGGACCCAGGCCATGATCGCCGCGATCAACGACGTCATGGCGAACTCCGTCCGCAAGGGCGGCGACCCCAAGGCCCAGCTCGCGGCCGCCGAGAAGAAGGTCGACGCCGAGCTCAAGAAGCTGTTCGGTTAGGCCCGGCGGACGGACCACGACATGTCGACCACCACCACACGCGGGGTCGCCCAGCCCGCCCCGGCCAAGGTCTCCAAGACCCGGCCGAGGCGGGGCCTGAGGGCGAGCAGCACCTTCAACTTCTGGCTCTTCACCGGCCCGTTCCTGATCGGCCTGGTGATCTTCGTCTTCGTGCCCATCGGCTGGAGCATCTGGCTCAGCTTCTTCGAGGCACGCTTCACCGTCACGCCGAGCGAGTTCGTCGGCTTCGACAACTACAAGCAGATCCTGACGGACACGAACTTCCGGAACTCGCTCGTCACGTTCACCGTGTTCGCCGCGTTCATCGTGCCCGCCACGTGGGCCATGTCGCTGAGCCTGGCGCTGCTGGTGAACCGGCTTCGGTTCATGCGGGCGTTCTTCCGGTCGGTTTTCTTCCTGCCGACCGCGGTCAGCTATGTCGCCGCCTCGCTGATCTGGAAGATGTCCATCTTCAACGGCGTCCGCTTCGGCCTGGCCAACACCGTCATCGGCTGGTTCGGCATCGACAACGTCGCCTGGCTGGCCAACCCCGATCCGCCCTGGTACTGGCTGGTCATCGTGACCGTCCGCCTCTGGCTCCAGTCGGGCTTCTTCATGATCCTTTTCCTGGCGGCGCTGCAGAACATCCCGCGGGAGCTGTACGAGGCCGCCTCCATCGACGGGGCCAAGCCGGGCTGGCAGACCTTCCGGCACATCACGCTGCCCCAGTTGCGAGCCACGTCCACCGCGGTGATCCTGCTCCTGCTCGTCGCCGCCTACCAGGCCTTCGACGAGTTCTTCAACCTGCTCTCCAAGGCCACCTGGGGCCAGCCGCCCCTGGTCGAGTTGTACAAGATGGCCCTCGGCAACAACCAGAACTACGGCGCGGGCAGCGCGGGCGCGGTCGTGCTGACCCTGCTCATCTGCATCGTCACACTGCTCCAGGGCAAGATCATGGGCTTCGGAAGGGGTGAGGAGGCCAAGTGACCACCACAGCACCCGACATCCGCAAGGGCGCGAAGCCGGCTGCCAAGGCCAAGCGTGGCGGCGGGGTCCTCGGCAACACCGGTCTGTACATCGCGACCGGCATCGCGGCCCTGCTCTTCCTGATCCCCTTCTATCTGATCGTCCGCAACGCGCTGATGACGGACCAGGAGATCACGGGCGAGGAGTGGAAGTGGTTCCCCACCTCCATCCAGTGGGGCAACATCACCGAACCCTTCAACGACGTCACCGTCGACTTCGCCCAATCCCTGTGGAACTCCGTCGTCGTCGCCGTCCTGCACACCTCGGGCATCCTGCTGATCTGCTCGCTGGCCGGGTACGGCCTCGCCCGGATCCCTTACAAGCACGCCAACAAGGTGTTCTACGCCGTTCTCGCCACGCTGATGGTTCCGACGGCGGTCACCTTCGTGCCGAGCTTCGTCCTCGTCTCGTCCCTCGGCTGGGTGGACAGTTACCGGGGTCTCATCATCCCGGGGCTCTTCAGTGGTTTCACCTGCTTCCTGTTCCGGCAGTACTTCCTGGGGTTCCCCAAGGAGCTGGAGGAGGCGGCGCGCGTGGACGGGCTCGGCTACTGGGGCGCGTACTGGCGTGTCGTCGTGCCGAACTCGCTGAACTTCTTCGCGGCCATCGCCACGATCACCTTCATCAACGGCTGGAACGCCTTCCTGTGGCCCCTGGTCATCGGCCAGGACCCGAGCGCCTGGACGGTCCAGGTGGCGCTGTCGTCGTACATGACGAACCAGACCGTCAACTATCACCTGATCTTCATGGCCACGGCCATTTCCATCCTGCCCCTGGTGTTCGTCTTCCTCTTCCTCCAGCGCTGGCTGGTGCAGGGGATCGCCCAGACCGGCATCAAGGGCTGAGCTAGGAGACCGATGTCTTTCCGCACCACCGCCGACTATGTCGAGGACGTCTCCCCGGGCAGCGGGGCCCTCCCGGCCCGTGCCTGGTACGCGTCCTCGGACGCCACGTCCCTGTCGCTGAACGGCAGCTGGCGCTTCCGGCTGTCGGCGACGATCGACGCCGAGGACGACTCGTTCGCCGAGGAGGGCTACGACGCCCAGGGCTGGGCCGAGGTCACGGTCCCCGGGCACTGGGTCCTCCAGGGCGACGGGGCGTTCGGGTCCCCGATCTACACCAACCACCTCTACCCCTTCCCGGTGGACCCGCCGCACGTCCCGACGGAGAACCCGACCGGTGACCATCTGCGCGTCTTCGACCTGCCGTCGGACTGGCCGTCGGACGGCGGGGCGGTGCTGCGGTTCGACGGCGTCGAGTCCTGCGCCCGCCTCTGGCTGAACGGCACGGAGCTCGGCGAGTTCAAGGGCTCCCGGCTGGCGCACGAGTTCGCGGTCGGGCATCTGCTGAAGCCGGGCGGCAACGTCCTGGCGGTGCGGGTGCACCAGTGGTCGGCGGGCTCGTACCTGGAGGACCAGGACCAGTGGTGGCTGCCGGGCATCTTCCGTGACGTGACGTTGCTGCACCGCCCGGCGGGCAGTGCGGGCGACTTCTTCGTGCACGCGTCGTACGACCACACCACCGGCGAGGGCACCCTGCGTGTCGACTCCGACGTCGAGGGGCGGGTGACCGTCCCGGCCCTGGACATCGATGTCGCGACCGGCGAGCCGGTGACGGTGGCCGTCGAGCCGTGGACCGCCGAGACGCCTCGGCTGTACGACGGTGTGCTGGCCACCGAGGGCGAGCGGGTGCCGCTGCGGATCGGTTTCCGGACCGTCGCCCTCGAGGACGGGCTCATCAAGGTCAACGGCAAGGCCGTCCTCTTCAAGGGCGTCAACCGGCACGAGTGGCACCCTACGATGGGCCGTGCGCTCGACCTGGAGACCATGCGCGAGGACGTGCTGCTGATGAAGCGGCACAACCTCAACGCCGTGCGCACCTCGCACTACCCGCCGCACCCGGCCTTCCTGGACCTGTGCGACGAGTACGGCCTGTGGGTCATCGACGAGTGCGACCTGGAGACCCACGGCTTCACCGAGCAGGACTGGCGGGACAACCCGGTCGACGACGACCGCTGGACCCCGGCCCTGCTGGACCGCGCGGAGCGGATGGTCGAGCGGGACAAGAACCACCCGTCGGTGGTGTTCTGGTCGCTGGGCAACGAGGCCGGCACCGGGCGCGGGCTCACCGCGATGGCCGAGTGGATCCACGACCGCGACCCCGAGCGGCTGGTGCACTACGAGGGCGACTGGAACTGCCGCGACACGGACGTGTACTCGCGGATGTACGCCTTCCACGACGAGGTCGACAAGATCGGGCAGCGGCTCGACGGCGGTACCGGCAAGCGCCGGGAACTCCCCTTCATCCAGTGCGAGTACGGGCACGCGATGGGCAACGGCCCGGGCGGACTCGCCGACTACCAGGAGCTGTTCGAGAAGCACGAGCGGCTCCAGGGCGGGTTCATCTGGGAGTGGATCGACCACGGTGTCCAGCACGCCGAGCTGGGCTACGCCTACGGCGGTGACTTCGGCGAGGAGCTGCACGACGGCAACTTCGTCTGCGACGGGCTGGTCTTCCCGGACCGGACGCCGTCGCCGGGCCTGATCGAGTACAAGAAGGTCATCGAGCCGGTCCACATCGAGGGCGACGGCGCCGACGGCACCGTGCGGATCACCAACAAGCAGGACTTCGCCGACCTGTCCGCGCTGGCCTTCGAGTGGTCGTGCCAGGTGGACGGCGAGACCGTCGAGTCGGGCCCGCTGGCGGTGCCGGTGCTCGTGCCGGGCGAGAGCGCCGAGGTGAAGCTGCCGGAGCCGCCCGCGGACGGCCGGGGCGGCGAGCGCCAGTGGACGGTGCGGGCGCTGCTCGCGGACGACACGCTCTGGGCCCCGAAGGACCATGTCGTGGCCTGGGGGCAGTTCGCCGTGGGGGCGCGGCCGCTGCCGTCCTTCCCCGCGAGTGACCGGCCGGTGGCCGGCCCGGACCGGATCACCCTCGGCCCCGCCGAGTTCGACCCCCGCACCGGCGCCCTGCGCTCGATCGGCGGGGTGGCGGTCGGCGCGGCACCGCGGCTGGACGTGTGGCGGGCGCCGACCGACAACGACGACGGCGCGGAATGGCAGACCGACACCCGCTACGGGATGCTGTGGCGCACGCTCGGCCTGCACCGTATGCAGCACCGTCTGGTCTCGGTCGAGGCCGGCGACGATGCCCTGACGGTGCGGACCCGGGTGGCGCCCGCGGCCCGCGAGGTCGGCCTGGACACGGTGTACCGCTGGACGTCCGACGGCGAGCGGCTGCGGCTGTCCGTGTCCGTGACCCCGGAGGGCGACTGGGCGGTGCCGCTGCCCCGGCTCGGTGTCCGCTTCGGACTGCCGGAGGCCGACCGGGTGGAGTGGTTCGGCGGTGGTCCGGGCGAGGCGTACCCGGACACCGGGACGGCGTCGATGGTGGGCCGCTGGCAGTCCACGGTGGACGGGCTGCAGACCCCGTACGTCCGTCCGCAGGAGAACGGCGCCCGGGCCGATGTCCGCTGGGTGGAGCTCGGCGGGCTGCGGATCGAGGGCGACCCGGAGTTCTGGTTCACCGCGCGGCGCTGGACGACCGAGCAGCTCGAAGCGGCCCGGCACCGCACCGACCTCACGGCCGGCGACACGGTGTGGGTCAACCTCGACCACGGGCAGCACGGCATCGGCTCGCAGTCGTGCGGCCCGGGTCCGCTGCCGCAGTACTTCCTGAAGGCGGAGCCGACGGAGTTCTCGTTCGTGTTCTCGACCACCGGTTGACTCGACCCCCGGTTGAGAAGAACGCCAGGTAAGAAATCGTTTAATCGATTGACCAATTGATCGACATTCCGACAGTGTCGGGACGTCATCCGCGGCCGGTCGGCCCTCGAAGCCGACCGGCCGTACCTGTGTTCACCACATGGAAGTGGGTGGGTCAATTGAGTGTCTCCATCGAGGTCCGCGGGCTGTCCCGGACCTTTCACACCACCGTCCGCCGCCCCGGTTTCCTGGGCGCCGTCCGCTCACTCGTCAACCCCGAGCGGGTGGCCAAGCACGCCGTCGCCGACATCACCTTCGACGTGGCCCCGGGCGAACTCCTCGCCCTGCTCGGCCCGAACGGCGCCGGCAAGTCCACCACCATCAAGATCCTGACCGGCATCCTCACCCCCACCTCGGGCGAGGCCCGGGTCGCGGGCGTCGTGCCGTACCAGGAGCGGGAGCGCAACGCGCGGAACATCGGCGCGGTGTTCGGGCAGCGCACCCAGCTCTGGTGGGATCTGCCGGTGCGCGAGTCGTTCGCGATCCTGCGGGACATCTACGAGGTGCCGAAGGCCGAGCACGCCGCCCGGCTGAAGGAGTTCGACGAGATCCTGGACCTGTCGTCCTTCTGGGACACCCGGGTCCGCCATCTCTCCCTCGGCCAGCGGGTGCGCAGCGACCTGGCCGCCGCCCTGCTGCACGATCCGCCGGTGGTCTTCCTCGACGAGCCGACCATCGGCATGGACGTGGTGGTCAAGGAGCAGGTGCGGGAGTTCCTGCGCCACCAGGTGGAGCAGCGCGGCCGTACGGTCCTGCTGACCACGCACGACATGACGGAGGTCGAGCGGCTCGCCGAGCGGGTGGTGCTGGTCAACCACGGCCGGCTGGTCCTGGACGGCACCCTCGACGAGATCCGCCAAAAGTTCGGCTCCACGTGGCAGGTGCGGGCGACCCTCGCCGACCCGCACGCCGAGGTCGTGCCGCCGCCCGGGATCACACTGCTGCGGCAGACCGGCGCACAGGTCGTCTTCGGCCCCGACGGGGCGGACGCGCCCACCGTCCACCAGGCGCTCAAGGCGGTGATCGAGCGGTACGAGGTGACCGACATCGCCCTGGACGAGGCGGACCTGGAAGACGTGATGCGGGCCGCGTACGTGCATGCCGGGGAGGTCTGACATGGCCGTGCTGCACGCCTGGCGCGCCGCCCGCGTCACCCCGCTGGGCGAGCTGAACGCCCCGCCCCGGATGACGGCCGTCGCGCTGCGGCTGGCCGTACAGGTGGTACTGGTCTGGTCGCTGTGGCGCGGCCTGTACGCGCATTCCGGCACGACCGCCGGCCTGAGCCGCGACCAGGCCGTCACCTACGCCGTGCTGGCCGTACTGGCGTCCCGGCTGCGGGAGCTGGACCAGTACACGGGCCGGGACACGGTCCTCCAGCACATGCACCTGGGCACCATCGTCTACTGGTACCTGCGCCCGCTGCCGCCGCAGCGCTACTACGCCCTGCGGGCCGCCGGCGAGCAGTTGTACGGACTCGCGTGGGCGCTGACCGGGTACCTGGTCTGTCTGGCCGCGGGCATCGTCGAGCCGCCCCGCTCGGCGGCCGTGGCCGGAGTGTTCGTGCTCAGCATGCTGCTGGGCCAGTGGGTCCTGTACTACGTCATGCTCGTGCTCGACCAGTTGTGCTTCTGGACGATCCGCAACAACGCCGCGATGCTCATCCTGCTGTTCGCGCAGAACCTGCTGTCCGGGGTGTACGCGCCGCTGTGGTTCTTCCCGGACTGGTTCGTGACGATGAGCGCCTTCCTGCCCTTCCAGGCCACGCTGAGCGTGCCGCTGTCGCTGTACGTGGGCCGGATCCCCCTGTCCGACGCGGCCTTCCAGCTCTCCGTCCAGGCCGCCTGGGTCGTGGTGCTGGCGTTGTTCACCCGGCTGCTGTGGCGGCGGGCCGCCCGGCGCGTGATCTCGCAGGGAGGCTGAGATGTCGTTGAAGGCTCTGCGGATCGTGTGGCGCGTGACGGCGCTCAACTTCCGCGCGCAGATGGAGTACCGCACCGAGTTCCTGCTGATGATCGCGATCGGGGCGATCTGGCAGGTGTCGGTGATCGTGTTCGCCACGGTGCTGTTGACCCGGTTCGCCGGGATGGGCGGCTGGGACAGCTCGGACGTGCTGCTGATCCCGGCGACGCGCATGCTGGCGCACGGTCTGTTCGTGCTGTTGCTGGGGCGGGTGCACTTCGCCGGCCGGCAGATCCAGGAAGGCCGCATCGACATCTACCTGATGCGTCCCATGCCGGTGCACCGGCAGATCCAGCTCGCCTACTTCCCCACCAACGCCATCGGGGACCTGACGGTCGCGGCGGGCCTGATGGTGGGCGCGCTGTCACGCAGCGACCTGGACTGGACGGCGGGCCGGATCACGTATCTGATCGCGGCCGTGCTGGGCGGCATGCTGCTGGAGGCGGCCCTGTTCACGGTCGTCGCCAGCGCGGCCCTGCGTTTCCCTGCGGCCGACTACTGGGGCCGCTGGCTGGAGGAACTCCTCGGCACGTTCGGCAGCTACCCGCTGAACGTCCTGCCCAAGGCCGTGGGCGGCTTCCTGACCTACGGCCTCCCGCTCGCGTTCGTCGCCTTCTTCCCGGCGGCGGTACTGACCGGCCACGGGCATACGACCGGTGTGCCGTACTGGCTGGCGGCGGCCTCACCGCTGCTCGGGCTGCTGGCGTATCTGGGTGCGCGGGTGCTGTGGCGGTGGAGTCTGCGGCACTACAGCGGGGTCAACGGCTGACGGTCCGGCCCGACCCGCGGATCGGGGTGAACAGGGCGGCCACGGCGAGCAGGACGCAGGTCGCTCCGGCGGCCAGGGCGACCGGCGCCGTGCCCTGTTCCTCCGCGGCCCAGGTCAGCACGGCGGCACCGATCGGTGCCGCCGCGTAGTGCAGGGTCCAGAACGCGGAGGTGACCCGGCCCAGGAGGTGTTCCGGGGTCACCTCCTGGCGGAGCGACAACGAGCAGGTGCCTCCCATGGCGGCACAGGCGAGGAAGGCGGCGCACAGCACCGCGACCACGGGCACGTCACGGGCCCAGCCGAGACCGGCGAAGGCGAGGCCGCAGCCCGCGACCGAGCCGGTCCACGTCGGCCCGAAGCCGAGGCGGCGGCGGATCCGGGCCACGAGCAGGGCGCCGGTGATGGTGCCGAGCGCGCCGGCGGCCATGACGGTGCCGACCGTGCCGTCGTCCCGGCCGAGGTCGTGCTTGAGGTGGTAGATGACCAGGTCGTGGATACCGAGGGTGAGGAAGCTGAAGACGAACAGCAGGACGGTGAGCGAGCGCAGCACGGGGTGGCCGTAGAGGAAGGCGATGCCGGTGCGCAGGTCCTGCCACAGGCCGGTGCGCTTGCCCGGCTGTTCGTCCGGAGCGCGCTTGCGGAACCGTACGAAGAACAGGAGCGTCGCCGACACCCCGAAGCTGGCCGCGTTCACGCCGACGGCCGCGGCCGGGCCGGACCAGGCGGCGACCAGCCCCGCGCACAGCGGCCCGAGGACGCCCGCGGCGGCAGCCGTGGCGTTCAACCGGCCGTTGGCCTCGGTGAGTTGCTCGGTGCCGACCAGGCCCCGTACGACGGTGACGTAGCCGACCGCGAACAGCATGCCGACGGCCTCGCACAGCGGCAGCACCACGTACAGCAGCCAGATCTGCGGGCCGAACAGCCACACCAGCGGGATCACCCCGTACAGCCCCATGCGCACGAGGTCGCAGGTGATGAGCAGCCGGCGCCGATCCACCCGGTCCACCACCGCCCCGGCGAACACGGCCGCGAGGACCGACGCCGCCCCGCCCACCGCGGTCAGCAGCCCCATCCGCGCGACCGAGCCCGTGGCCTCCAGGACCAGCAGCGGAAGGGCGATCAGGGCGAAGGAGTCGCCGAGGACGGAGAGGGTCTGCGCGGTCCAGAAGGTCCCGAAGTCCCGCTGCCGCCACAGCGGGCGGGTGCCGCGTAAGCCGTCGTCGCCGGCGTCCGAGGGCGTGCCGCTGCCGGGCTCGTCCTCGCGCCGTGCCGCCTCGTACGTCATGCGCCCTCCCCCGTCGCCGATGCACGGCAACCTTACGGCCGGCCGCGGCGACCGGAGGGTGTCGCACCCGCGTCCCCACCCCCACAGGAGGAGCCGTGCCGCACTCCGCAAGAGGCCACCGCCGCGCCTTCCGTCCGCTCACGCTCGCCGCCGCGGGCGCACTGGTCGCCACCGCGGCCGTGGCGCTCCCGCAGTTCACTCCGGACGCCTCCGCCGCCACCACGCTGCGCGGCTACGCCGACGCGCGCGGCGCGCGGATGGGCGCGGCGGTCGCCGACGGGCCGCTGCGCACCGAGGCGGCCTACACCACCGTCCTGAACCGGGAGTTCAACTCGGTGACGGCGGAGAACGCCATGAAGTGGGACGCGCTGGAGCCCAGCCGGAACAGCTACAACTGGGCCGCCGCCGACCGGCTGGTCAACCATGCCGCGGCCCACAACCAGGGAGTACGGGGCCACACCCTGGTCTGGCACAACCAGAATCCGTCCTGGCTGGCGAACGGCAACTTCTCGGGGTCCGAGCTCAACACGATCCTCAAGAAGCACATCGACACCACCCTCGGCCGCTACAAGGGCAAGATCTACGCCTGGGACGTCGTCAACGAGGCGTTCAACGAGGACGGCTCGATGCGCAACTCGCTCTGGCAGAGCAAGCTCGGCTCGGGGTACATCGCCAACGCGCTGCGCTGGGCACACGCGGCCGACCCGAACACCAAGCTGTACATCAACGACTACAACATCGAGGCGGACAACGCGAAGAGCGACGGCCTGTACAACCTGGCGCGGCAACTCCTCGCGCAGGGCGTGCCGTTGCACGGCGTCGGCTTCCAGGCGCACTTCGTCGTCGGCCAGCTCCCCGCGTCGATGAAGGCGAACCTGAAGCGCTTCTCCGACCTCGGCCTGGAGGTGTCGATCACCGAACTCGACGTCCGCATCCCGCTGCCGGCGTCGTCGGCCGAGCTGGCCCAGCAGTCCACGGACTACAAGACGGCCACGGAGAACTGCCTGGGCGTGCCGCGCTGCGCGGGCGTCACGGTCTGGGGCATCACCGACAAGTACTCCTGGGTGCCGGGCACGTTCAACGGGTACGGGGCGGCTCTGCCGTACACCGAGAGCTACGGGGCGAAGCCGGCGTACCAGGGGCTCTCAGACGGGCTCAATCCGCAGGCGTAGGCGGAAAACCGTTAGGGGTGGGCGGTGCGGGCGGGCTATCGTCCGCACCGTGAGCTGATCTCTCCCGCGGTGTCCCGGACACCGCAGACGCGCAACGAACTCGCTTTGCCGTGTCCGTTTTCACAGGGAGAGATCACCATGCACATCGTCCTGGGCAACACCCCTGACGACACACTCGCGGCCTTCACCGCACGGGCCGCCGAGGATCCCGGAGTCGTGGGCCTGGTCCTGAGCGGCTCCCGGGTCCACGAGGGCATGCCGACGGTCCACTCCGACTACGACCTGCACGTGATCCTCCGGGACCGGCAGGCCTCCGAACTCGCCGAGCTGGACTGGTTCCGTTCCGCCCACCTCGACCTCGTGGTCATCCCGCTGGCGGAGTTCCGGACCCGTGGCATGCCCGGCCGGCCCGATCACTTCGCGCGCTACTCCTACGTCCACGCCGAGGTGCTGCTCGACCGGCTCGACGGGGCCATCGCCCGGATCCTCGACGAGAAGCGGAGCCTGGGCGCCGAAGAGGCCCGGGCCGCGGTCGACGGCTGGCTCGACGCCTACGTCAACCAGACCTACCGGTCCCTGAAGAGCTACCGCGACGGCCACCCGGCCATGGGCCACCTGGACGCCGCAGAGTCCGTCCCGTACGCCCTGGAGGTGCTCTTCGCGCTGCACCGCCGTGTCCGGCCCTACAACAAGTACCTGCGGTGGGAGCTGGAGCGGAGCCCGCTGGGCGACCGGCGGTGGGAGGCGGACCGGCTCCTGCCCGTCGTGGAACGCCTGCTCTCCGACGGCGACCCGGACACACAGCGCGCGCTCTTCACCGACATCGAGGAGGCGGCGCGGAAGGCCGGGCACGGTGAGGTCCTCGACTCCTGGGGCACCGACCTGGAGCTGCTGCGTCACTCCTGACGCCGGAGCGTCTCCCACTGTTTTCCCGACTTCCCTTGCGTACCAAGGGTGTTGCCCCCGAACCTGAGCACCGTTCACCTTTCTTCCCCCTCCGCCCCTCCCCGACCGGAGACACCCCCCATGAAGAGACTGATCGGCACCCTCATGGCCGCCGCCCTGGCCGTCACGGGTCTTGCCACTACCGCCGCGACCCCCGCCGTCGCCGCGGACTCCGGCTCCTTCAACGTCCTCACCTACAACGTCGCGGGCCTTCCCGAGGGCCTGAGCTCCGGCAATCCGGAGAAGAACACGCCGCTGATCTCCCCTCGCCTCGGGGCGTACGACATCGTCAATGTGCAGGAGGACTTCAACTACCACGCCGCCCTGTACGCGGGCGACGACCACGCCCACCGCACCGCGACCAGCGGCGGTGTCCCCTTCGGCGACGGTCTCAACACCCTCTCGGACCTTCCCTTCGAGGACTTCGAGCGGGTGAAGTGGAACAAGTGCACCGGCACCAACTGCCTCACCCCCAAGGGCTTCTCGCTGGCGCGGGTGCGGCTCGCCGAGGGCGTCTTCGTGGACCTCTACAACGTGCACACGAACGCGGACGACTCGGACGACGCGCTCGCCGCCCGCCGGGCCAACGTCGAGCAGCTCTCCGACTTCATCCAGGCGAACTCCGCGGGCAACGCGGTGATCGTCATGGGCGACACGAACACGCGGTACACGCGCTCCGGCGACAACATCCGCACGCTCCTGAGCGAGAACGGCCTCACCGACGCATGGGTCCAGCGGGTGAAGGGCGGGACACCCCCGGCCCAGGGCAGTGACGCGCTCGTCTGCCCCGCGACAGCGCCCACCAACGACTGCGAGGTCGTGGACAAGGTCCTCTACCGCGGCAGCAAGCTGCTCAGCCTCGACGCGACCCGCTACAGCAACGTATGGGCGTCCTTCCTCGACCCGGCCGGCGCCAACCTCTCCGACCACTTCCCGCACACGGTCGACTTCTCCTACACGCTCAACTCCTCCCTGCGCGCGAGCGACTTCTTCGGCGGCCCGCACGGCACCGCCTTCAACGACGCGGACGACCTGCCGGCGACCCCGGCCCCGCGCACGCTGACCCTGCGCGGCAACGCCCGCCTCGACGCGGTGTCCCTCACCCACGACGGAGGTACGACGCTCAGCCACGGCGGCACGGGCGGTACGGCGACGTCCCTGGCGCTGGCGGCCGGTGAGCACCTGACCTCGGTGAAGCTCACGCAGGGCCAGAAGGACGGCCGTACACGTCTGTTCTCGGCGGCGTTCACGACCGACAAGGGCCGCAGCCTGTCCGCCGGCACGGCCACGTCCGACGCGAAGACCTTCACGGCCCCCGCCGGCCGGCAGATCGTGGGCTTCACGGGCCGCGCGGGAGACGAGGTCGACAAGCTGGGGGTGGTGTACGCGCCGATCCGCTGACGCGCGAGTCGTGGTCGGTCGTGGCGTACGAGACGCTGTGCGAGCACCCCGAGTGGCCATCACGGACCCGGGCGATGTGGTGGCGGTCGTCCACCAACTCGCCCCGCGGTTCGGCGCGGTGGTCGACCGGTCGCACGACAACGGCCTCGAGCCGCACAGCCTGCCGCGGTACCTGACGGCGAAGAAGACGGGCCGTGCGGTGGCCGAAGGGCTGAGGTGACCGGCACGGGCACAGGCTCTCGGTCAGAGTCGCGGCGGGCGCAGGGCCGTCAGGTCGGACGGCAGCAACTCCGGGTGGTAGGTCGCCAGGGCCGCGCCGCCGAGCCACCAGCCGCGGTGGACCAGGGCCCGGCACAGGCCCGGGTCGAGTCGGTCGAAGACGGTCGGGACGAGGGCCAGGTGCCGGTCGTCGAAGGCGGGGTGTTCGGCGAAGGCCGCGCGCCAGCGGCGCAGGGCGTCCGGGCCGTCGGCCGGGAAGTCGGTGGAGAGCTGGACGAGGACTCCCCGGCGGGCACCGCGCGGCAGTTCGCCGTCCGGGCCCGCGCCTCTAGCCTGCTCGAAGCGGTCGACGACGTCCCGGGTCCGCAGCGTGGTGCTCTGCCGGTACAGCAGTGAGTTCGCCCGGGCCAGGTCGCGGACGACGGGGACGCGCCCGTACAGACCGGGGCGCAGCAGTCCTCCGGCGTTGAGGACGCACAGGAAGGTGTGGCGGTAGCGGTCCCCGTCGATGGCCTCCAGGCCGGTGTTGTCGTACGTACCGCCGTCGAGCAGCGCGGGCGGGTGGGTGGCGCACGGGAAGGGGCGTCGGTCGAGGACGACGGGCGGGAAGGCGCCGGGCACCGCCGCGGAGGCGGACACGGCCCGGCTCAGCCGCAGCCGCGTGCCGGTCGTGGGAACGAGCCCGATGGTGTAGTCGCCGTACACGTCTCGTTCGAAGGTGAAGCGGGCACCGGTGGTCAGGTTGGCCGCGTTGACGATCCAGCGCACCTGCGGGTCCAGCCGCTCCAGTTCGGCCTTCTCGAAGAACCACTCGTCCAGGCGCCTGGCCAGGAGGTCCGTGCGGGTCGTGGGGCCGAGGGTCCGCCACAGTCCGCGCAGCAGGGCACGCTTGAGGGAGCGAGTGGAAACACGGTCGACGACCGGTGCGATGACCAGCTCGTCCACGGCACGCGCGGTGAAGCCCTCCTGCCGCAGCGCGGGCCAGGCCGTGGCCAGGCAGCCGTTGGCGATCGAACCGCCGGACACGGAGGAGGAGTAGCGCAGCCGGGACAGCAGCCCGGTGTCGGCGAGCAGCCGGATGAAGCCGAGTGCGGAGAGGGTGGCGCGGAATCCTCCGCCGGACATCGCGAGCGCGACCGGGTGTGCCGTGGCGGGCGGTTCGGCCGGGCGGAGGCTGTCACCGCAGGGGCGGGCCACGAGGCCGGTGCCGACGGCGGGCGAGTCGACGATCCATCCGGGACCGGCGGCCGTCACGGTCTCGGCCGGGGGCGCGGGCGGGGCGGGGGCATGCCGGGCGGAGGTCATGGCCGGTCTCCGATCGTGACGACGAGCGCCTGCTCGGCGGGCTCCCGGACGTCGACGTCGAAGGCGCGGCCCTCGCTCAGTCGCGTCAGTTCCTCCTCGGCGAACGGGATGTGATTGGTCAGGTGGATGACGTACTCGTCGTCCGGTGCCCGGGACTCGACGAGCCAGCGCAGGGTGTCCTCGTTCGGATGGTGGTGGCGGATGCCGTCGGCGGACACGACGTAGTGGTCGGCCCGCACCTGCTCGAAGAAGCCGGCTTCCACGTTGCGGTCGCTGCCGTGGTGCGGCAGCTTCAGCAGATCGACGTGGAGCGGTTCCGAGTCGTCGAGCAGGCCGAGATCGCGCAGCCCGGTCAGGATGTGGTCGCCGCGGGCGTCGCCGGTGAGCAGCGCGGTGCGGTCCTCGTGGCGCAGCAGCAGGACGATGCTGGAGAGGTTCGGCACCGACGAGTCGGAGTACGCCGCCGTGATGACGTCGGGGTCGCCGCGCTGTTTCGCCTTGCGCCAGCGTTCCTCCAGTTCCTCCAGCGCCGCTTCGTCGGGCGCGACGACCGTGACGTCCAGGTCGCCGAGGGTGGCCTCGGCGCCCTCGGTGAGCGGCCCGCCGAACGGGGCGTTGCCGTCCAGGTGCAGGGCGCCGGCCGCGTTGCGGATGTCGCGGCCCTGCTGGTAGCTGGCGGCGACCGCCGCGTCGGTGGCGGCGCGTTCGAGGAGCGGCTTGACGGACGCGCTCAGCCCCGGGGCGCGCTTGTCGACGAGTTCCTCCACGGAGTTGAACCACAGGGCGTCCACCGCGTACGGCAGGGCGTCCCCGTCCTGCTGGGCCTGCCTCATGTCGCGGAAGAGCCGTACGAGCCCGTCGGCGTGGTCGTCGTCGACGTGGGACAGGCATACGACGTCGAGGTGCGGCGGGGCGTCGCCGCCGGGCGTTCCGAGCTGCTGGAGCCGGCCGCGGAGCGAGGCCCGGTAGACGCCGCCGGGACCGCCGTCGACGAGCATGACCCGCTCGTCGGATGTGCCCCAGCGGACGAGGAAGCAGTCGCCGTGCTTGGCGTCGAGGAAATCGAAGGTATACATGTCAACCTGCCTGGCTGGTGGTTCGGCCCGTCAGACGGACTGCACGGCACGCAGCACGTCGACGAGTCCATGGCCCTGGAAGTGGCGTTCGCGAGCGAGGTCGGTCGCCGTGGCGCAGAGGATCTCCTTCACGCGTTCCGGGCGGCCGAGCAACTCCCGGTGGCGGGCCAGCAGCATGGCGGCGGCTCCGCTGACGTGGGCCGCCGCCTGGCTGGTCCCGTGC
>NZ_JBHUQX010000119.1:0-22199 GCF_042674225.1 Streptomyces sp. NPDC056948 | reverse complement strand
CCCCGTCGCCGGGAATTCGGCGACGGGGTGCGGGAAGCTTCACGCGTGGCGCTTCAGGCGGGTGAGCCGAGCAGACGCGTGGGAGTCGCCCGGTGGGTCAGCACCGGGAGGAGTTCGGCGACGCGGTGCGGGCGATGGGCCGCGATGCCGGGAGGCGCGGGCGCCAGCGGGACGAGCAGATCGGTGGCGGCGGGGTGGCCGGCGGCGCCGTCCGCGGTGCAGTCCTCGTGCAGCCAGAGCGTCAGCATGTACAGGCCGGGCACCGACAGCAGGCGGGGCTGGTACGGCTTCGGCATCGTCTCGGCCTGGCGCAGGGCGCGCTCGGTGGAGGCGATGTACGGGCCTTCGAAGAAGTGGGAGAAGGCCCAGCCGTCGGGAGTCAGCATGGTCTCCGCCGCGGCCACGGCACGCTCGCCGCAGCGGATCAGGAAGCGCCACCCGGCCAGCCGTGTGGCCGATACCCCCTCGGCCGTGACCCGGTCGAGGACGTGGACGGGCAGCGGGAGCTCGGCTGCGACGGGTCCCTGGGCGCGGAGCAGGGAGGGGGTTCGGGCCTCCCGGACCGCGGTCGGCGAGGAGAGCGCAGTCAGGACGGAACGGAGTGCGGGCGCGGGAGCCGGGGGGACATGCAGCGGCATGGTGGGTCGCCTCTCATTCAAAGGCACGGTGGCACGAGGGCGGGGGCGGACGGCGCTGTCTGCTCACGAGGGGTCGGCAGAGGCAGGGCCGGGTCTCATGAGCGAGAGGGGGGTGGGGTCCGCCGATCATCGACTCGACGGCAGGACCCATCGACCGTGGGCGCCAAGCTTCTGCCTTGTTCGCGGAGTTTATACGACACGGGATCAGACTGTGTTTCGTCTAGCCGTTTCCGGTGAGTAGGACAAGGGTACATTCGGTCGGCGATACGCGAGAATTATCCCGATTCCAGGCGGGGGTGCGCGGTGATGACCTCGGCGAATGTCCGTGAACCGGTCGGCCCATTCTCGTCGGCGTTTTTCACGAGTTCGCGGACACCGAGCGGACACCGAAACCAGGCCTGTGCGACATGCCGAGTGAATGTGCCACTGGTCACACGCGACCAGCGTAGCGGCCGGCGGACCCGTCCGGGACGTTATCGATCGCTTTCGCTGGGCATCCTCCACCTGACCGTGACCCCGGCGGCCGGATCTCAGGCCCACATCATCCGAGGAGGGACGCTTCGATGGGGGAGAAGGTCGTGGCAGGGCGGTTCGACCTGTCGGATCGCCAGCGCTACCGCGACAAGCTCCGTCGGTGTCTGACGGGCTTGGAGCGGCTCCTGGCGGAGAAGAGGTTCGATCGCCCGAAGAACCTCATGGGGCTGGAGATCGAATTGAATCTCGCGGGCGCCGACGGCATGCCGAAAATGTTGAATGCGCAAGTCCTGGAACGTATCGCGAGCCGGGACTTCCAAACAGAACTCGCCATGTTCAACCTGGAAGTGAACATTCCTCCACACCGTCTGGACGGCCGGGTATTCGACCGGCTCGGGGAGGAACTCCGTACGTCACTGGCATATGCCGACCGAAAAGCAGGGGAAGTCGACGCGGGAATCGTGATGATCGGCATTCTGCCGACCCTCGACCGGGACGACCTGGTGTCGTCGAACCTCTCCGACGTCGACCGCTACACCCTCCTCAACGACCAGATCGTGGCCGCCCGGGGTGAGGAGTTCACCCTCGACATCGCCGGCGTGGAGCACCTCACCTGCACTTCGAAGTCCATCGCGCCGGAAGCCGCCTGCACCTCCGTGCAACTGCACCTCCAGGTCACCCCGGGCCGGTTCGCCGACGTGTGGAACGCGGCCCAGGCGGTCGCCGCCGCGCAGATCGCCGTCGGCGCCAACTCGCCCTTCCTGTTCGGGCGCGAGCTGTGGCGCGAGTCGCGGCCCCCGCTGTTCCAGCAGTCCACCGACACCCGCCCACCCGAACTCCAGGCCCAGGGCGTCCGGCCGCGCACCTGGTTCGGCGAGCGCTGGGTCACCTCGGCGCACGACCTCTTCGAGGAGAACCTCCGCTACTACCCGGCCCTGCTGCCGATCTGCGACGACGAGGACCCGCTCGAGGTGCTCGACCAGGGCGGCACCCCCTCGCTCGCCGAGCTCGTCCTGCACAACGGCACGATCTACCGCTGGAACCGCCCGGTCTACGGCATCGCGGACGGCGTCCCGCACCTGCGCGTGGAGAACCGCGTCCTGCCCGCCGGGCCCACCGTCACCGACGTCGTCGCCAACGCGGCGTTCTTCTACGGCGTCGTCCGTGCCCTCGCCGAGGAGCCCCGGCCGGTGTGGACCCGGCTGCCGTTCGAGGCGGCCGCCGCCAACTTCGACGCGGCTTGCAAGGACGGCATCGACGCCCGCTTCACCTGGCCCCGGCGCGGCCGGTACGGCGGCACCACGCAGGTCGACGCGGTGAGCCTCGTACGGGACGAACTGCTGCCGCTCGCCGAGGCCGGGCTGGACGCGTGGGGTGTCGAGCCGGCCGACCGCGACCTGTACCTGGGCGTGATCGAGGAACGGTGCCGGCGCCGGGTGAACGGGGCGAGCTGGCAGGCCGCCACCTTCCACAAGGCGCTGGACGCGGGCCACACGCGGGAGGCCGCGCTGGCCGCCACCACCCGGCGCTACCGCGAGCTGATGCACAAGGGGGATCCGGTCCACACCTGGCCGGTGGGCCTGCCGGAGCCGGTGCCGCTGGGCTGACGCGCCGCCGGGGTGACATCCTGCTGCCTTCATACTGATCCGGCAGATCGATTTCGACAGATCGATTTCGAGGTCGTTGTCGAGAGGTCGTTTTCGACAGGCCGGTGAAGTGGAGGCAGGTGTGCAGGCGGAGGCGAGCCCGGTGGCCGACGATTCCATTCCCCAGCAGGGGCTCTCGCGGCGGATGCTCCGCAACGAGACCCTGCTCGTGCTGGCGCTCTCGCTGGGGGCGAGCGCAGTCTCCGCCCTGATCAGCTTCATCGGCTCGGTCACCAAGCCCGGTGGGCTCAAGGACCAGGCGGCCACGATGAACGCCTCGGCCGCGCCCGGCCGTCCCTGGCTCGACCTCGCCTGGCAGCTCTTCGGGATCACCACGGCGCTCGTGCCCGTCGCGCTCGTCGCGCACTTCCTGCTGCGCGAGGGCGCGAGTCTGCGCACCATCGGCTTCGACCGCACCCGCCCCTGGCCCGACCTCGGCCGCGGCGCGGCGATCGCGGCGGTCATCGGCAGCACCGGCATCGCCTTCTACCTGGCGGCCCGCGGCCTCGGCTTCAACCTCACCGTGGTGCCGGAGGCGCTGCCCGGCGTCTGGTGGAAGTACCCGGTGCTGATCCTCTCCGCGATCCAGAACGCGGTGCTGGAGGAAGTGATCGTCGTCGGCTATCTGCTGCGCCGCCTCGGGCAACTGGGCTGGACCCCGATGGCCGCGCTGGTCGGCAGCTCGGTGCTGCGCGGCTCGTACCACCTCTACCAGGGCATCGGCGGCTTCGTCGGGAACCTGGCCATGGGCGTCGTCTTCGTCTATCTGTACCGCCGCTGGGGACGCGTCGGCCCCCTCGTGGTGGCCCACTCGCTGCTCGACATCGGGGCGTTCGTCGGATACGCGCTGCTGGCCGGCAAGGTCGGCTGGCTCCCGACGGCGTGAAGGATCGAGGGAGGGGCGTACGACGGTGTCGTACGCCCCTCGTTTCACACAGCCCCGTCGTCTCAGGCCAGCAGCTCGCCCTCGATGACCGTGACCGCCCTGCCCGTCAGCAGGGTGCGCTCGCCGCGCAGTTCCGTGCGGACGTGGCCGGAGCGGCGTGAGGCCTGGAGGCCCGTGAGGCCGGGGCGGCCCAGGCGCTCGGACCAGAACGGGGCGAGCGCGGTGTGGGCGCTGCCGGTCACCGGGTCCTCGTCGATGCCGAGGTTCGGGAAGAAGCAGCGCGAGACGAAGTCGTAGCCCTGGGCCGGGTCTTCCGCGCGGGCCGTGGCGATGACGCCGCGCGTGGAGTGGGCGGCGAGGGCCTTGAAGTCGGGGGCGAGGCCGTGCACCGTCTTCTCGTCGGCGAGCTCGACCAGCAGATCGCCGACGTTCGGGCCGGTGTCGAGGACGGTCAGCGGCTCGGCACCCAGGGCCTCCGCGAGGCCGCGGGGCGGGTCGACCCGGGTGAGCGGAGCCGTCGGGAAGTCCAGGGTGACCGAGCCGTCGGCGGCGGGCGCGGCGACGAGGACGCCACTGCGGGTCGCGAACCGCACCGGCCCCTCGTGGGCGCCGGTGGTGTACAGGACATGGGCGGTGGCGAGGGTCGCGTGGCCGCACATCGCGACCTCGGCGGCCGGCGTGAACCAGCGCAGCGCCCAGTCGGCCTCGCCGCCCTCGGGGAGGGGATGGGCGAAGGCAGTCTCGGCGTGGTTGACCTCCAGGGCGATGTTCTGCAGCCGGCTGTCGTCCGGGAAGGCGTCCGCGTCGTTCAGGAGCATGACCCCGGCCGGGTTGCCGCTGAAGGGACGGTCGGTGAAGGCGTCGACGATTCGAATCCGCATGCCCCGACGCTAGAGGCCCGTCGAGGCCGTGGACCAAGGCCAATTCACGAGTCCTGGCCCGCTCCGCTTGACCTTGACACAGTGACAAGGCCTTCACTGTGGCCGAGGAGGTGGTTGCGATGACCATGCCGAAAGAGGACACGAACCCGATGCGAGCTCTCCAGGGGCTGGAGCACGGCAACTCGTCGGTCCGGCTGCAGACAGCGCTGGCGGTCGGTTCGGCCCCGGATCCCCGGTCCGTCGACAAGCTCGTCGAACGATGCGCGATCGAGCCCGAGTTCTACGTGCGCGAGATGCTCACGTGGGCGCTCACCCGCCATTCCTCGTCCATGACGGTCCCCAGGCTCATCGATGAACTCCGCGCGGAGCGCACGCAGGCACGAAGCCAGGCGTTGCACACGCTGTCCAAGATCGGGGATCGGCGGGCATGGCCGGCGATCACGCGGGCGCTTCTGACCGACCCCGACGACGAGGTGGCGCGGAGCGCCTGGCGAGCAGCGGTGGTCCTGGTGCCCGAAGAGGAAGAACCCGGGCTGGCCGGAGTGCTGGCGGCACAGCTCGGGCGCGGGGAGCATGAGACGCAGTCGAGCCTCAGCCGGGCGTTGATCGCGCTCGGTGAGGCGATCATGCCGATCCTGCACGCCGCGATGACGGATCCCGACCCTCGCGTGCGTCAGCACGCGATCGCCACGGAACGACTGTGGCGCGACCCGGATGCCGGATTCGGGTTCGCGATCGAGGAGGCGAAGCGTGTCGTGGCCCTCGGCGCGACCGGCCAGGAGGGATGACAGACAGTGTTGATCGGTGAGGTGGCGCGACGGTCCGGGGTCAGCGCCCGCATGCTCAGGCACTACGAGTCGCTCGGCCTGGTGCGGCCGACGGGCCGTACCGACGCCGGCTATCGCGCGTACTCCAGCGAGGACATCCGGCGGATCTTCCACATCGAGAGCCTGCGCTCGTTGGGGCTGTCGCTGCGTGAGGTCGGGCGCGCCCTGGACGATCCCGGCTTCCGGCCCTCGGAGCTCGTCGACGACCTCGTCCACCGGACGCGAGAGCGCATCGCGAGTGAGACGGAGCTGCTCACGCGACTCCGGCGGATCGGTGCCGCGGAACCCGCCGGCTGGGAGGACGTCCTCCAGATCGTCGGACTCCTGCACGCGTTGGGATCGAAGAGTGCCGGGACGCGCCAACGCGCGGCCCTGTCCTCGGTCGAAGAGGTTCCGTGGCCCGTGGAAGCCCTGGTAGAGGCCGCGTTGAGCGAGACGGACCCGAACGTCGCCGGAGCCCTTCGATGGGCTCTGGCGCAATCGGGCGACCGGGGATCGGCCCTGCTCGCCGAGGGCCTCGGCTCACCCGTGGCCGAGGTCCGCAGACGTGCCGTCCAGTCCCTCGTCGAGATGCCGGACGGTGCGGCGACCGCACTGCTGCGGGATGCTCTCGCGCATCCCGACATCGTGGTCCGCAGGTACGCGGCTCTGGAGCTCGGGGTACGTGGGGTGGCCGACGCGGTGCCGACGCT
The DNA here is from genome assembly GCF_042674225.1 of Streptomyces sp. NPDC056948. Taxonomy (NCBI): domain Bacteria; kingdom Bacillati; phylum Actinomycetota; class Actinomycetes; order Kitasatosporales; family Streptomycetaceae; genus Streptomyces; species Streptomyces sp. NPDC056948. The sequence goes on along the minus strand of NZ_JBHUQX010000119.1, from coordinate 16,155 downwards.
CATCGAGATGGTCGTCGAGGAGGCGAACGACGTCGACGCGGCCGATGCGCTGAGCGCGCTGGCGAGTGATCCCGCGTCGGCGGACCGGATCGCCACCAGGCTCGTCGAGCGCCTCGCCCACGGCACCGTCGAACCGTCCGCGCGTCGGCGGCTGACCCAGGCGCTCGCGGACATCCCGGGATCCACGGCGTCCCGTGCCCTCGCGGATCTGGCCCAGGACGACGACCGCGTCCTCGCACTGACTGCCACGTACATTCTCGGGATCCGCGACGCGCGCTGAATCTCAATCGGCCGTGGGCCCCGACAGGGCGAGGAACGGTTCCAGAAGGCCGAGCAGTGCGTCGGGGCGGTGCAGGGGGATGATGTGGCCGCAGTCCTCGATGGTGTGGCCGACGAGATGGTCGGCCACGGGCCGTAGTTGCTGTTCGAGTGCACTGCCCACGGGGTGGGCACCGATGGCCATGGTGGGTACGGTCAACCGGCCCGTGCGGGTGGCTTCCCGGATCTGCCGGGAGCTGGAGGGCATCGCACGGTAGTACGAGAAGGCGCAGCGCAGGGCCTCGGCTCCGGTGTACGCGTGGACGAAGGTGTCGCGGACGGCAGGGTCTATGCCCTGTCCGAGGGTGCCGGTGCTGAGGAACCAGTCGATGTACCGCTCTTCGTGCCCGGTGAGTACGGATTCCGCGAGGCCGGGTTCCGCGTGGAAGCCGAACCACCAGGGTGCCCCCGGGGCGAGGAATTCCTCGGCGCCCGGCAGTGTGCCCAGGAGTGACTCCATGACCACGAGTTGTCGGACTAGGCCAGGGCGGCGCATGGCGAGCAGGAAGGCCGGCGGGCTGCCCGCGTCGATGCCGATCACGGCTGCGGAGGTCTCGCCGACGGCATCGAGGAGGGCTTCGGCGTCGGTCGCGAGCGTGCCGGCGTCGTAGCCGCCTTCTGCTCGCTCGCTCGCGCCGAGCCCTCGCAGGTCCGGTGCGATCACGCGGTATCGCCCGGCGAGCCGGTCCAGGACGTGGGTCCACAGCTGCCAGGTGTGCGGAAAGCCGTGGAGCAGCAGGACGGCCGGGCCCTCGCCGGCCAGGGCCACATTGAGATCGACGCCGTTGACCCTGACCCGCCGGAGTTCGACGCCGGATCGGTGACGGCTGTACGTGGGGCTCGGTGCGACAGGCACGGGGCTCTCCAGGGGTGGTTACCAATAGTGACAACAGAACGATAGGTAACTACCGTGGAGCGGCCAAGACCGTACTTTTGCCACAGGTGGTGAGCCCGAGGTGACCTCCTCGACTCAGCGGCCCCCTCGCGGGAATCGCGGAGATCTGTTCGATGCGCAGTGCCCGACCCGCCGTCTGCTCGACCGGATCGGCACGAAGTGGATGTCGATGGCCGTCAAAGTGCTGGCGGAGGCGTCCCCGGAGGAGGTGCGCTTCGCGGAACTGCAGCGCAGGATGACCGGGGTCTCGCAGAAGATGCTGTCGGTCACCCTCCAGGGGATGACCCGTGACGGGCTGGTCGGCCGCCGGGTGGAACCGTCGGTGCCGCCACGCGTGTACTACCGGCTCACCCCGCTCGGCCTGTCGCTGGAAGGACCGCTGGCCGCGGTCCGCGCATGGGCCGAGGAGCATATGGCCGAGATCGACCTCGCCAACCAGCAGAGCCGGCAACACGCCACCGACGACTGACAACCCACGTCAGCACTCAGTCGTCGCGGGATCGGCAGTGCCCTTCGGAAGGGCCTTGCCATGCGAACACTACCGATATATCGTTGAGGTATCGCGACAGATCAACGATGGAATGGAGAGTGGTTGCGATGCGTACCCACGGTTACGAGCACGGACATGGCCACGGCGGACCGCGTCACGGCCGGGGCGGCTTCGAAGGGCTGCGTGCGGCCTTCGGTCCGTTCGGGCCCGGCGGTCCTGGTGGCCCCGGCTGGGGAGGGCCCGGTGGTCCGGGCTTCGGTCCCGGCCCCTGGGGCGGGCGAGGGCGCGGCGGACCGAGGGGAAGGGCGCGGCGCGGTGACGTGCGGGCCTCGATCCTCGCCCTGCTGAAGGACCGGCCCATGCACGGCTACGAGATGATCCAGGAGATCGCCGAGCGCAGCGGCGGGGCGTGGAAGCCCAGCCCGGGTTCGGTGTACCCGACCCTCCAGCTGCTGGAGGACGAGGGCCTCATCATCAGCGAGTCCGAGGGCGGCAAGAAGCTGTTCTCGCTCACCGAGGCGGGCCGCACGGCGGCCGACGAGGGACCCGAGGCGCCCTGGGAGGAAGCCTCCCGCGGGGTCGACTGGGAGGCCCTCGGCGAGATCCGTCAGGCCGGCTTCGGGCTGATGGAGGCCTTCGGCCAGGTCTGGAAGACCGGCAGCAAGGAGCAGAAGGAGAAGGCGCTCGGCGTCATCAACGAAGCCCGTAAGAAGCTGTATCTGATCCTCGCCGACGAGGACTGAGGGCCGCCCCCTCGTGGTGCGGGCGCCCCCTGGAGTGATCCGGGGGGCGCTTCTTCGTGCCGTGGTGTCAGGTCACCAGCCCGTCCAGCTTGCGCAGCGACTCGTTCAGGGCCGCCGTGGCCGAGTCCCTGAGCTTGCCCGCCATCAACGACACAGCCGCACCCGTGAACTCGCCGTCGATGCGGACCGTCGTCGCGTCGCCGTCGGGCGTGAGGGTGTAGCGCGTCGCGACGGTCACGCCCATCGGGCCCTGGCCGCGGATGGCGAGCACCCGGGCCGGTTCGAGCTCCTCGACGGTCCACTCCACCTCGGCCGGGAAGTTCATCAGCCGCATGTTCTCCTGGAAGGTCGCGCCCACTTCCAGGCTCTTGGGGCCGCCCGACGGGAAGCTGGTGTGGGTCGCGTTCCACTCGCCGTACGCGGACCAGTCCGTGAGCCTGGCCCACACCTTCTCGGCCGGCGCCCCGATGCGTGCCTCCGAACTGACTTCGGCCATGCGACCACCTCTTCGTGTCGGGTGTCGCGGAACGTAGCCGTGGCGGCCGCAATGTTCAATACTGACGAACAGTCAGGCATGGTGGGTCCGCGGGCAAAACAGCCTGATGTCCTCCGTAAGGAGGAGATTCCGGCCGGTGAGGTCCACTTCCTGTGGGACGCGAAAATGCTCCCCGGCGAGGATGACCCGGGCTCGCGGGACTGATGGGGTAGGGGATGTGCAACCCCGTATCCCCCGGCAGTCGGCCCCTGAGCACGGCATCCACCGCGCAGAGAACGATGCCAGGCTCAGTGACGAGCTGGCGTCGGTGATCGGTGGTGCCCGTCGCCGGGCGGTCAGGGACGGGGACCGGCAGATCGACACGGCCCATCTGCTCCACTCGCTGCTGGAGTCCGACCCCGAGGCGCGTGCCGTCTTCGGTGACGGACCGCGGATCGCGCGACTGCTGGGCTATCTCGTCCAGCGCAGCATCGGCTACGGCCTGCGCTGGCAGAGCGGCGTCGAGGACTCCGGCGCCGTCCCCGTGGTGACGGAGAGCGCGGGTTTCTCGCCGCTGGCCGCGGCGTCGATGGAGTACGCCTGCGAACGCGCCGCACGTCGCGGCGGACCTGCTCGCGGCATCGACCTGCTCGCGGCGATCGTCGTCGACTCGCAGGCGCGCGCGGTCGAGGTGCTCGCACGCGCCGGGATCGACCCGCACGAGGTGCTCGCCCTGCTCGACGGCCGGCCCGTCCGGCCCGGGGAGTGGGCCGGAGGCGGCGAAGCCGCGCACTGACCGGCCGGTCCTGCCCGGGGCGTTCGTGCCGTCCAGGCAGTGAGACAGGTGCCATAGGGGGTGACGCTCCTGTCAGGGCCTGTCATCATGTGCCGGTGCGTACGTCTGAGAGCAGTGCGAGCAGGCGCGGCGGGGGCATGGGGCTCGGCCTCGCGCTGCTGTCCGCGGTCGCCTTCGGCGGATCCGGAGTCGCGGCCAAGCCGCTGATCGAGGCGGGGCTCGACCCGCTGCACGTGGTGTGGCTGCGCGTGACCGGGGCCGCCCTGGTGATGCTGCCGCTCGCCGTACGCCATCGCGCGCTGCTGCGCCGCCGCCCCGGACTCCTCGCCGGATTCGGGCTGCTGGCCGTCGCCGGTGTCCAGGCCTTCTACTTCGCCGCGCTCTCCCGTATCCCCGTCGGGGTGGCGCTGCTCATCGAGTACCTGGCGCCCGCGCTCGTGCTCGGCTGGGTGCGGTTCGTGCAGCGGCGGCCCGTGACACGCGCCGCGGCGGTCGGTGTCGTCCTCGCGGTCGGAGGACTCGCGTGCGTCGTCGAGGTGTGGTCGGGCCTCGGCTTCGACGCCCTGGGGCTGCTGCTCGCGCTCGGCGCGGCCTGCTGCCAGGTCGGCTACTTCGTCCTCTCCGACCAGGGCAGCGACGCCGGCGACGAGGCGCCCGACCCGCTCGGCGTCATCGCGTACGGCCTGCTCGTCGGCGCGGCCGTGCTGACCGTCGTCGCCCGGCCCTGGACCATGGACTGGTCCGTGCTCACGGGCACCGCGCGGATGGACGGCACACCTGTCGCCGCCGTCGTCCTGCTGGCCTGGATCGTCCTGGTCGCCACGGTCGTCGCGTACGTCACCGGCGTGGTCTCCGTGCGCCGGCTCTCCCCGCAGGTCGCCGGTGTCGTGGCCTGCCTCGAAGCGGTCATCGCGACCGTCCTGGCCTGGGTCCTGCTCGGCGAGCACCTGTCGGCGCCGCAGATCGCCGGTGGCGTCATCGTGCTGGTGGGCGCGTTCATCGCACAGTCCTCGACGCCCGCGAAGGGCTCCGAACGGCCGGTGGCCGGCGGCGGCCCGGAAAGGGAGTTGTCCACGCCCGGAACGACCGCTTAGGGTCCCGATCATGCCGTCCGACGCACTCGTTCTTCCGCCTCCGGCCGCCTGAGGCGGGCCCTCCGGATCCGCGCCCGGCGTGTAGCCGCCGGGCCGAACGGTGCTGCCCGCAGACGAAGTCCGCGGACCCCGCTGATCCGGGGTCCTTCCCGAACTTCCGCGCACCCGCCGCCACTCGTTCCGCGCGGCGCGTCGTGCGCGTCTGCGGAGAGAACACGTGTCGAACACTGCCTCCGGCCTGCCCATCGGGCGAGGCCTCCTCTATCTGATCGTCGCCGGTGTCGCCTGGGGCACCGCGGGCGCGGCCGCCTCCCTGGTCTACCGGGCCAGTGACATGGGGCCCGTAGCCCTCTCCTTCTGGCGCTGCGCGGCCGGTCTCGTGCTGCTGCTCGCCGTCCGCCTCGTGCGGCCGCGCCCCGGGACGGCCGTACGCGAGCCGCTCGGCCGCCGGGCGCTGCGAGCCGGGGTCACCGGGCTCGGGCTCGCGGTCTTCCAGACGGCCTACTTCGCGGCCGTCTCCGCCACCGGCCTCGCCGTCGCCACCGTCGTCACCCTGGGCGCCGGGCCCGTGCTCATCGCGCTCGGCGCCCGGCTGACCCTGGCCGAACGCCTGGGCCGGGGCGGAGCCGTCGCCGTCGCGGGTGCCCTCGCGGGGCTCGTGGTGCTCGTCCTCGGCGGCGGGGGCACGGCCGTACGCCCGTGGGGTGTGCTGCTCGCGCTGCTGTCCGCGGCCGGGTACAGCGCGATGACGCTGCTCACCCGTCGGTGGGGACGTGACGGCGAGGCCGATGCGTCCCGGAGGACCGTCGGGGCCTTCGCCGTCACGAGCCTGTGTCTGCTGCCGTTCGCCTGGGTGGAAGGGCTGCTGCCGCATACGGAGGAACCGGGGCGGCTCCTGGTGCTGCTGGTGTATGTCGCCGCCGTGCCTACGGCCCTTGCCTACGGCCTCTACTTCGCCGGGGCGGCCGTGGTGCGGTCGGCCACCGTCTCGGTGGTCATGTTGCTCGAGCCGGTGAGTGCGGCGGTGCTGGCCGTTGTGCTGCTCGGGGAGCGTCTCACGGTGGCGACGGTGGCTGGAACCCTGCTGTTGTCGGGCTCCGTGGCGGGACTGGCGGTGGGGGAGGCGCGAAGCGCGCGGCCGGAGCCAGGGGTCCTTGTGTGACCGGCGGCCGCGGGTCGTGCGTGGTTGATCGCGCCCACGCGGCGGAGCCGCAATTCAACGCAGCCCCGCGCCCCTGAAGGTCAGTTGCCCTTCAGGTAGTCAGGAAGCTCTGTGGCCGGCGCCAAGCCCGGGTCGGGGATCGGTGTGCCGTACGTCTTCTGGACCGGAACCACACCGGCCCAGTGCGGGAGGCTGAGGTCCTCCGGTTCGTCGTTCACTCCGCCCGTGCGGAGCTTGGCGGAGACCTCGGCCAGGTCCAGGCGGAGCACGGCGGTGGCGGCCAGTTCCTTCTTGTTGGCCGGGCGGGAGTCGGCGGCGCGGCTCGGCACGACATGGTCGACCAGCGCGTCCAGGGCCTGCCGCTTCTCCTCGGGGTCCGTCACGTCGTGGGCGACGCCGTGCACCACCACGGAGCGGTAGTTGATCGAGTGGTGGAAGGCCGAGCGGGCCAGGACCAGGCCGTCGACGTGCGTGACGGTCAGGCAGACCGGGAGGCCCGGGTCTGCCTGGCCGGCCGCCCGCAGCGGGCGCGAGCCCGTCGAGCCGTGCACGTAGAGCCGCTCGCCGACCCGGGCGAACAGCGTGGGCAGCACGACCGGCGCGTCGTCGCGGACGAACCCGAGGTGGCAGACGTAGGCCTCGTCGAGTATCGCGTGCACCAGTTCCCTGTCGTACGAGGCGCGGTCCGGGGAGCGCGTGGGGACGGTGCGGTCGGACGGGGTGTAGGCGGTGGCGGGCTGCGACGGCGTCTGTGCGGTCCCCTGCATTGGCGTTCTCCATTGCACTAGTGCATAATCGGCTTTGTGCTAGGAGAGTATCGGATCAGTGGGCGCCGTGCAGCGGACATTTCCGCGAGCGTCGAGCGGGCGGTGGGGGCCGGTGAGCTGCTGCCGGGTCAACTGCTGCCGCCCATGCGGGAGTTGGCGGAGCGACTGGGGGTGAATCCCAACACGGTCGCGGCCGCGTACCGGACCCTGCGTGAGCGAGGGGTGATCGAGACCGCGGGCCGGCGCGGCAGCCGGGTGCGGCCGACGCCGGCCACGACCGGGCGGGACCAGATCAGGGTGGACGTCCCCGATGGCGTGCGTGATGTGGCGGCGGGCAATCCGGACCCGGCGTTGCTCCCGCCGCTCGCGGCCGCGTTCGCGGCGGCGGCCGCCGAGGCCGACCGTGCGCCCGTGCTCTATGGAGAGGCCCCTGTGGAGCCGGAGCTGGCCCGGATCGCGCGGGCCGGCCTCGACGCCGACGGGGTGCCGGACGGGCCGCTCGCGGTGGTCTCCGGGGCACTCGACGGCGTCGAACGCGTGCTGGCGGCCCATCTCAAGCCAGGCGACACCGTCGCCGTCGAGGACCCCGGCTGGGGTCGCACCCTTGATCTCGTGCCGGCGCTCGGGCTCAGGACCGTCCCCGTCGGCGTCGACGACGACGGGCCCTACGCCGAGGACGTGCGCCGGGCGTTGGAGGCCGGGGCGCGTGCCCTGATCGTCACGGACCGGGCGCAGAACCCGACCGGCGCCGCGGTGAGCGCCACGCGCGCGCGTGCCCTGCGGTCCGTGCTCCGGGAGTACCCGGAGACCCTGCTGATCGAGGACGACCACGGCCACGGCATCGTCGACCTCCCCCTCCACCCCCTCGCCGGCGTCACCCGGCACTGGGCCTTCGTCCGCTCGGCCGCCAAGGCCTACGGTCCTGATCTGCGCCTCGCCCTGCTCACCGGGGACGCCGTCACCGTCGACCGGGTCCGTGGGCGGCAGCGCCTCGGGCCGGGCTGGGTGAGCCGGTTGGCGCAGCGGGCCCTGGTGCGGCTGTGGGCCGACGGGGCGGTGGACACGCGCGAAGTGGCGGCGTCGTACGGGCGGCGCCGGGACGCACTGATCGAAGCGCTCGGCCGACGTGGTGTCGCGGCACATGGGCGCAGCGGAATGAATGTGTGGGTGCCCGTGCCGGACGAGACCGGAGTCGTCGCCCGGCTGCAACACGCCGGCTGGGCGGTCGCCCCGGGCGCCCGCTTCCGGATGAGCGCTCCGCCCGGCATCCGGGTCACCGTCTCGACGCTCGCCGGGAACGGGAGCGGGGCCGGGGATCAGAAGGAGAGTGAGATCGAGAGGCTGGCCGACGCCGTCGCCTCGGCGCTCGGCCCGGCCCCCGCGCGCAGTTACGTCTGAGGCCTCGGCTGTGTCCGGGACTTCGGCCGGACCTGCGTGAGGGCCGCGCCCGTCAGTACGATCACCGCGCCGACCGGCGTCGACCAGGTGAGCGACTCGCCGAGGAGCGCGACGCCCGCGGCCGTGGCGATGACCGGGATGAAGTAGGTGACCATCTGGGCCGTCGTCGGGCCGACCTCGGCGACCAGGCCGTACTGGAGGAGCAGGGCGAGCCCCGTGCCCAGGGCGCCCAGGGCGGCGATCGCCAGCAGCGGCACGACCGGCACACCGCTGGGCAGGGTGGTGAACAGCGGGGTGACGACGGCCAGTTGGACCGTCGCGAGCAGCAACTGCGCGCCGGTCATCGACAGGTGCGAGTGGCTCGTACCGGCCAGGGTGCGGCGGACGTAGATCCAGCCGATCGGGTAGCTGAGGGAGGCCAGCAGGGCCAGTGCCGTGCCGGTGGCGTCCAGGCCGTGGAAGCCCTGCCAGGCGCCCAGCACCGTGAGTACCCCGAGGAAGCCCAGACCGAGGCCCGCGACCCGCACCCGGGTCGGGCGGTCCTCCGAGAGGGCGACCAGGGACAGCGCCATGCCCCACAGCGGTGAGGTCGCGTTGCAGATGCCCGCCAGGGTGGACGGGATGGTCAGCTCGGCGTACGCGAACAGCGAGAACGGCAGGGCGTTGAGCAGGAACGCGGCGACCGCCAGATGCCCCCAGGTGCGCGCCCCGCGCGGCAGCCGCTCGCGGCGCACCGCCATCGCGGCGGCCAGCACCGCCGTACCGAACGCCAGCCGGCCGAGCGTGACCTGGAACGGCGCGTACCCCTGGGTGCCCACCTTGATGAGCAGAAAGCTGAAGCCCCAGATCAGGGACAGCGCGGCGAAGCGGAGACGCCAGTCGAGGCGGCGCCGGGGCCGGTCGGGCGAGGCCGTCGTGAGCCGGCCGGGCGTGGTGGTGACGGTGGTCATGGAAGCCACGATGCTGGACCGGACCTCGTAGCACAATCGAGATTTCGCACCCGATAATGCGTAGCATTGCTTATATGTTGAACCTGGAGCGCCTGCGCACCCTCGACGCCCTCGCGCGGCACGGCTCGGTCAGCGGCGCGGCCGAGGGCCTGCACATCACGACCTCCGCCGTCTCCCAGCAGCTGTCCAAGCTGGAGCGGGAGGTCGGCCAGCGACTCCTCGCCAAGAACGGCCGGGGCGTGCGGCTCACCGACGCGGGCCGGCTGCTCGCCGAGCACGCCGCGCGCATCCTGTCCCAGGTCGAACTCGCCCGGTCCGACCTGGAGGCGCAGCGCGGGGAGGTCGTCGGCGAGCTCAGACTGTCGGCGTTCCCGACGGCCGCCCGCGGCCTGTTGCCGCACGCGCTGTCCGCGCTGCGCGAGCGGCATCCCGCGCTCCGGCTGCGCTCCTGCGAGCTGGAACCGGAACGCGGCATCGCCTCAGTCGTGCGCGGCGACCTGGACCTCGCCGTGGTGCTCGACTGGTACAACAAGCCGATGGCGCTGCCCGACGGCCTGGTCAAGGCGCCGATCCTGGACGACCCCGCCGATGTCGCCCTGCCGGTGCACCACCGGCTCGCGGGGCGGGACGAGGTGGACCTCGCCGAGTTCGCCGACGACGAGTGGATCACCTGGGGCGAGGGCGAGTTCTGCCACGAGTGGCTGATGTTCACGCTCCGCTCGAAGGGCATCGAGCCGATCGTCGGCCATCGCGCCGCCGAGACCCATACGCAGCTCGGGCTGGTCGCGGCCGGCCTCGGGGTGTGCATCGCCCCGCTGCTCGGCCGTCACCCGGTGCCCGACGGGGTCGTGACCGTCCCGGTCAGGCAGCGGGTGCGGCGGCATGTGTACGTCGTCTGGCGTGCGGACGCCGACCGCCGCCCGTCGATCAGGGCCGCGGTCGAGGCCCTGCGGGCGGCGGGGGAGAGCGTCGCCTGAGCGCTCCGCGCGGGGCTACCGCGTTCCTCAGGCGGGCCCGAGCTTGCGGAAGTCCCAGGAGACGATCTTCTGCGGTGTCAGACGTACCCAGGCGTGCCGGCCGTCGTGCGGCATCTCCTCCAGGCCGAAGTTCTTCCGGGCGAACAGCGTTTCCGGGACGTCGAGTTCGGCGCGCAGCTCGCCGGTGCGCGGTATCTCGCCCACGAACTCGACGGCGCCCGACAGCTCGGCGCCGCGCAGCTCGTCGTACTCCTCACCGGTGTCGACCACGATCGCCACCCGGGGGTCGCGCCTGAGGTCGGTCCACCGCTTGCTGCGCACGACCGAGTACAGCCACATCGAGGCGCCGTCCCAGGCGAACCACAGTGTGCTCACGTGCGGAGCGCCGTCGGCCGAGATCGTGGCGACCCGGCAGGTGCGCTGCGTGGTGAGGAAATCGTCCAGCTCCCCCGGCGTCATCATGATCTTCCGGCCCCTGCGCTGCTGCGTGACGGTCATGCTCCCCCTCTTTCTTCTTCTCACGTTGTGTCAGAGGAGATCCTCTGACATCACGTCAGAAAAGAATGAGTGCTCTTCCGTCCGTTAGCAACGGTGGCTACGCTCGCCCGACCCGCCGCCTGCGCCCAGGGGGAACCGTGCCCTCGTCCGAAGAGCTCAGCGAACTCCTCGATCCGCGGACCACCGTGCTGCTCACTGTCGAGTGCCAGGAGGGCGTCGTCGGAGCGGACAGCGCACTGCCCGAACTCGCCGCCGAGGCCCGCTCCGGCGGCGTGCTCGCCCAGGTCGCCCGCCTGGTGGCCGCCGCTCACGAAGGCGGCGTCCAGGTCGTCCACGCCGTCGCCGAGCGCCGCCCCGACGGTCGTGGCGCCAACCGCAACGCCCGCCTCTTCCGGGCCGCCGCACGCCTGCCCGTCCAGCAGTTGTCCGGCACCCCGGCGGTGCGGGTCGCCGCCCCGATCGAGGTCGCCGAGGAGGACCTCGTCGTACGACGCCTGCACGGGCTGTCGCCCCTCCAGGGCACCGATCTCGACCCGCTGCTGCGCAACCTCGGCTGCCGCACCCTGATCGTCACCGGCGTATCGGCCAATGTGGCCGTGCCCAACGCCGTGTTCGACGCCGTGAACCGCGGCTACACCGTCGTCGTCCCGACGGACGCCATCGCGGGGGTGCCGTCCGACTACACCCCCGCGATGATCCGCCACACCCTCGCGTTGGTCGCCACGGTCGCGACCACGGACGAGGTGCTGGCGTGTCTGAAGCGTGCGCGTGAGGTCAGGCGAGCGTGATGGAGTCGCCGTTCACGGTCACCTGCTTCGCCTCCAGCGGCTTGACGGCGGGTCCCTTCTTCACACTGCCGTCGAGGACGGAGAACTGGCTGCCGTGGCAGGTGCAGGAGATGATGTCGTCCTTGAGGTCCACCATCGGACAGTTCTGGTGGGTACAGATCGTCGAGAAGGCTTTGTAGTCGCCCGCGGCCGGCTGGGAGACCACGACCTTCTCGTCCTTGAAGATCTTGCCGCTTCCCTCGGGGATGTCGGCGGTCTTCGCGAGTGCCGCGCCACCGGCGCCCGCCTCGGGGGACGAGCCGCCGCCTTCGTTCGTCGCGCCGCCACCGCCGGCGCCCTGTTCGGTGGACGAGTCGGACGTCTTGTCGTCCGACCCGCACGCCGTCAGCGCGACGGTGAGCCCCGCCGCGCCAGCTGCCGCCACGATGGAACGGCGGCTCGGTCCGGACATCGGCTGAACTGATTCGCTGGTCATGCTGACGTTCCTTCCGGGGATTCGTGATCTGCGGAGAGGTACGGCCCTTGAGGACCGGCTGTTCAGACAATGTCGAGATCCTGACTCGTTCGCGGAAGGACGTGGGTAAAGCGGAGCTGTCGGTTCGCTGTCGGGTTCCGGCCCGCCGCCGCGAGGCCGTCGCCTGTGCCGCCGTCTACGTCAGTAACCTGGGGCGATGCTCAAGGAAGTGATCGCGACCCGTTTCATCGCGCCGCTGCGTGAGGGCGGTTCGCTGCCGGGACTCGTCGAGGCCGACGACCACGGGATGTACGTCCTGAAGTTCAGCGGCGCGGGACAGGGCCGCAAGACGCTCGTCGCCGAGGTGGTCTGCGGGGAGCTCGCCCGCCGGCTCGGGCTGCGGGTGCCGCGCCTGGTCACGGTCGAGCTCGACCCGGAGCTGGGGCTGGGCGAGCCCGACCAGGAGGTGCAGAACCTGCTCAGGTCCAGCGGCGGCACCAACCTCGGCATGGACTTCCTCTCCGGCGCGCTCGGCTTCGACCCGCTCGCGTTCCGGGTGAGCCCCGAGGAGGCCGGGCGGATCGTCTGGTTCGACGCGCTGGTCAACAACGTCGACCGGTCCTGGCGCAACCCCAACCTGCTGATGTGGCGGGGCGAGTTGTGGCTCGTCGACCACGGCGCGACCATGATCTGGCACCACAACTGGCCCGGCGCGCAGGCCTCGGCGGCCCGCCCGTACGACGCCTCCGACCATGCCCTCGCGCCCTTCGCGCCCGATGTCGCCTCCGCCGCGGCCGAGTTGGCGCCCCTGGTCACCGAGGAACTGCTCGCCGACGTCACCGCGTGGATCCCGGACGCCTGGCTGGCCGACGAGCCCGGCTTCGACACGCCGGACGATCTGAGGCAGGCCTACGCGCGGCCGCTGCTCGCGCGCGCCGACGTCATCCACGACCGCATCCAGGGGACCAAGTGAGCGACCGGCACATCATCAGGGGCGGGACGCGGGACCGCCAGATCTACGAGTACGCCGTCCTGCGCGTCGTGCCGCGTGTCGAACGCGGCGAGTGCATCAACGCCGGGGTCCTCGTCTACTGCCGTGCCGAGTCCTACGTCGGCGCGCGCACCCACCTCGACGAGGCACGGCTGCTGGCACTCGACCCCCGGGCGGACGTGGCCGGGGTCCAGGCCGCGCTGCGCGCCGTGGAGAACATCTGCGCGGGCGGCCCCGCGGCCGGCCAGGCCGCGAGCGACGACCCCGGCCGCCGCTTCCGCTGGCTCATCGCCCCCCGCTCGACGATCGTCCAGCCCGGACCCGTACACACCGGGCTGACCACGGATCCGGCGGCGGAGACGGAGCGTTTGCTGGACCTGCTGGTCAGGTAATGGATCACACGCCCCGCCGGGCTGTCAGTACCGGCGGCGTTTCACCAGGTAGCCGGCCGAGAGCGCGGCACCCGCCGCAAAAATCACACCGATGCCGAGGTCCCAGTCGCTCGGCCCTGAGGCCACCGCGCCCCCGAGTCCGCCTCGAACGCCTCGGGACGGGGCGGTAGTGGGCGTGGTGGTGACAGGAGCGGACGGGCCGGCGGAGGCGGTCGGGGAGATGACACCACGGCGGGGCAATGCCTCACACGCGATGCCGTCGTCCGGGCCCTGGTCCTCGTCGAGTCTGTTGGGATCGCTCGGATCCGCTTCGAAGACGGCCTGCGCGTCCTCCTGGAAGGAGAAGTTGCGGCAGTCCAGGTCCTGTCGGGCGTGAGCGGGGTCGGCCAATGGCACGATCGCGGCGATCGCGAACAGCGTGCCTATGGCACCGGTGCGACGGCGCATGGAGCGCCTCCCTTCCGGCCACGGGTGGCTCGCCCCTCGACGTTAGGGTCCGAGGGCCGCGGCGGCGCGCAGCTGTAAGCCGATCGGGTGTCAGGGGGCGTGCCGTCGGCACGGGTGGGCTCGGGTAATGGATCACACGCACCCCGTCGGCCGTTGACACCGCGTGCCAGGGCTTCTAGCGTCACACCCACTGAAGGTACTAAGCGGTCGCTCACCTGAGGAGAAGCAGCCATGTCCACCACTGAGCAGCGGGTCGCCGTAGTCACCGGTGCCGCGCGCGGTATCGGTGCCGCCACCGCCGTACGACTGGCCGCCGAGGGCCGCGCGGTCGCCGTGATCGACCTCGACGAGGCCGCCTGCAAGGACACCGTCGAGAAGATCACCGCGGCGGGCGGCAAGGCCATCGCGGTCGGCGCCGACGTCTCCGACGAGGCCCAGGTCGAGGCCGCGATCGCCCGTGTCGCCGAGGAGCTCGGCGCGCCGACGATCCTGGTCAACAACGCGGGCGTGCTGCGCGACAACCTGCTGTTCAAGATGAGCGTCTCCGACTGGGACACCGTCATGAACGTGCACCTGCGCGGCGCCTTCCTGATGTCCAAGGCCTGTCAGAAGCACATGGTGGACGCGGGATTCGGGCGGATCGTCAACCTCTCGTCGTCCTCGGCGCTGGGCAACCGCGGCCAGGTGAACTACTCGGCGGCCAAGGCGGGTCTGCAGGGCTTCACCAAGACCCTCGCCAAGGAACTCGGCAAGTTCGGCGTGACCGCCAACTCCGTCGCCCCCGGTTTCATCGCCACCGAGATGACCAAGGCCACCGCCGACCGCGTCGGCATGGGCTTCGAGGACTTCAAGGCCGCCGCCGCCACCCAGATCCCGGTCGCCCGGGTCGGTGAGCCGGACGACATCGCCAACGCCATCGCCTTCTTCACGGGCGAGGCGGCCGGCTTCGTCTCCGGCCAGGTGCTGTACGTGGCCGGCGGACCGCTCGACTAGAGGACGACAGACATGACTTCCGTGGAACTTTCCGGCAAGGTCGCCCTCGTCACGGGCGGCAGCCGCGGCATCGGCTACGGCGTCGCCGAGGCGCTCGTCGCGCGCGGTGACCGCGTGTGCCTCACCGGCCGCAACGAGGACTCCCTCAAGGAGGCCGTCGAACAGCTCGGCGCCGACCGCGCGATCTACGTCGCGGGCAAGGCGCACGACGAGGCCCACCAGGCCGTCGCCGTCGAGCGCACGATGGAGGCCTTCGGTCGCGTCGACTTCCTGGTCAACAACGCCGGTACGAACCCGGTGTTCGGGCCGATCGCCGACCTGGACCTGAACGTCGCGCGCAAGGTGTTCGAGACCAATGTGGTCTCCGCGCTCGGCTTCGCCCAGAAGACCTGGCACGCCTGGCAGAAGGACAACGGCGGCGCCATCGTCAACATCGCCTCCGTCGCAGGCCTCTCGCCCTCGCCGTTCATCGGCGCGTACGGCATCAGCAAGGCGGCGATGATCAACCTGACGGTGCAGCTCGCGCACGAGTACGCGCCCAAGGTGCGGGTCAACGCGATCGCCCCGGCCGTCGTGAAGACCAAGTTCGCGCAGGCCCTGTACGAGGGCCGGGAGGAGGAGGCCGCCGCGGCCTACCCGCTCGGCCGGCTCGGCGTGCCCTCCGACATCGGCGGCGCGGCCGCGTTCCTCACCTCCGGGCAGTCCGACTGGGTCACCGGCCAGACGCTCGTCGTGGACGGCGGCATCTTCCTCAACGCCGGCACGGGCTGACGCACGCGGCTCGGCACGGGCGCCGGTGGACACAAGCGGCGCCCGTGCCGACGTAAAGCCCTCGCAAAGGGCGATGACAACGTCGTCAAAGGTTTATCGATCAAGGAGTCATGTACCGGGAGGGGCAGGGGGCCGAGCACTGCGGTATGGTCTGCCGACCCTTGGTATGGCAGATCGAGGAGCGTGCGCGTGTTCAACCGGAACCGATGCCTGCGGCAGGTGGCGGCCATCGCGTCCATATCGTCCCTTCTCGCCGGATGTGGCGTGTTGTCGTCCGACACCCCGGAGGACGAGGGGCCGATCGTCGTGGGCACCACCAGTGCGCCCAGCACACTCGATCCCGCAGCGTCGTGGGACAGCTCCTGGGAGCTGTTCCGCAACGTCTACCAGACGCTGCTGAGCTATCCGACGGGCGCGAGCGACCCCCAGCCGGACGCCGCCGAGCAGTGCGGCTTCAGCGACTCCTCGAACCAGGTGTACCGCTGCGAGCTGCGCGAGGGCCTGCAGTTCTCCAACGGCGACGCGCTGGACGCCCAGGCGGTCAAGTACTCCTTCGACCGGATCCGCAAGATCAACGTCAACGGCGGCCCCGCCGGTCTGCTGGGCAGCCTGGAGCGGGTCCAGGCGCCGAACGACCGTGAGGTGATCTTCCACCTCAACAAGCCCGACGCCACCTTCCCGTTCGTGCTCGCCACCCCCGCCATGTCGATCGTCTCCCCGGAGGCCTACCCGGAGAACTCCCTGCGCAAGGGCGCC